>JAEYUK010000355.1 GCA_023432655.1 Pseudomonadota bacterium
GCTCCTAAGAACGCTGTTCGTTCTGCCGCCCACGAAGACATTAACCTCATCACCGTCATGGTTGGTGCCACTTCTTCTGGTCTTGAACTTCTTGATCGTGATGGCCAGTGGCTTCAGGTTAAAACCAATGATAAGCAGCTCGTAGTGGATTCAGGCGATATGCTTTCACGTCTCACTAACGATGTGATTCCGGCCACAACTCACAGAGTAGTGAACCCTGATGATGCAACATCGAACCGTTACTCCATGCCATTTTTCACTCACCCGAATCCAGACACGATGCTTGAGTGCATCCCTTCTTGCTTAGGCACTGGGGCGAAGTATGAGCCGATTAATTCTCATGAGTGGCTTATGATTCGTTTGAAAGAGATTGGATTAATTAAGAAGTAACTTAT
This sequence comes from Pseudomonadota bacterium, assembly GCA_023432655.1. Classification (GTDB taxonomy): domain Bacteria; phylum Bdellovibrionota; class Bacteriovoracia; order Bacteriovoracales; family Bacteriovoracaceae; genus Peredibacter. Next base: position 396 of record JAEYUK010000355.1, read on the forward strand.
GTTTCAGGGGAAGCTTGTCTCAAAGGCCAGCTTCCCTGGAATTTATCTGCATTTAAGAATCTTACTCCCTCTTCCGGCCTAGTACTTTTTCAATATTAATAAAACATTACCCAAATCCATAACAGAGTAAACTTCCCAGTGTTTTTTTACTATGACCAGTCCGGTCCAATTTAAATGTCTGTTGAATATTTGTCACAAAAATGCGACAAAGGGAACTTTTCAGAAAACGAATAAACTCTTCGAAAGAATATTGAGGTATCCATTCAAAGAATAAAGAGGATTGTATGAAAGCAAAAAGATATAAAAGTATTGATGAGTTGGGGAAAGATTTTGGAGTTGCACCGGAAAGAATTGGTATATCCAAAATGAAAACAAAGCTTAAAAAAAGAATCATTCAGGAGACGAAATCAAAAGGTCTATCTGCTGCCGAATTGGCGAAGATTTCTGGTTTATCAAGAACCGTGATTTCTGGGATTTTGAATGGAAGTCTCGTGAGTGTTTCTTTAGAGAGATTAATTAGGCTGGCCTCTGCACTCGATCTTACCGTTGATCTTAGCATTAAGAATGCGGCATAGAGGAAGCCTTAGAAGAACCGTCGAAGCCCAAATCCCGCTTTAAAATTCGTCTGAGTCGTCGTCTGAATCCGACCTGACTCTTGTTCCTCACGAGTGCTTAAACTCTCAAAGGCCCCATCCAAAAGAAATTCCCATGTGTCATTGAAGGGAAGAGTGGCACCGATTTTAACGGTTGGTAGAAGAGAGACGGGACCCGACTGGGAGAGGCCTACTGTTTCTGTATTGGAGAATCCGTAACCTAAACCTGCTGCAAGAAAAAATCTTCCGCCGGCGATGTATTCACGGAAAGAACTGAAGTAATAAATGATATCCACAATGGCGAGACTTCTCGTGGTTTCAAGGGACGCCTTTTCAATATTCACGACTTCTTTTTCATAGCGAAGACCAAAATCGAAGGCCACATTTTCCCACACGTCTTTTTCAAAATAAACTTCGCCCATGTAACCGCCACGGCGAGTGGAGTTAGCAGGGGCATCGGAAACAGATTCAGAAAGTCCGCGGCTGAAGGCCCCTTTAAACACGAAGGACTTTCGCATTTGTGCGAGCTCAGTTTTAATATACTTCTTTCTTTCTGATTCAGGAGCCAGCGCCCAGATGTATTCGGTGGCCGGGTAATAGGTAACAATTGCCCCTTTTTCAAAGGGCACAATCGCATCACTGTTCATGATTTCCCACTGCGTGAAGTTTCCACTCACTGTGCGTGCGCGGGCGAGGATCGAGATATCCTGGGCGGTGAAAGTTCCCGTCGTCCCTGGATTTAATCCCTGGCGCTTCCCATTCCGAGTGATAAACGTCTTCTTACTGCTTGAGACCCCTTGAATCATAATGAGTTCAAAGGCCTGTGCGGAAACACAGAAGGCGAGAAGGATGATGCAAATGGCATGACGAAGATACATATATCTTCATCATACCATTTCTTAAAAAATTTCCTACTGATCTAATACGAAAGGAGGTCTCCACATGCCGGAAGCGTTAACAGTAGTTGACTGGATAGCTTCGGCCCTGGCGTTGATGATACCGCTATATGGTTTAGGATCAACACCAGTTATTAAATGGAACCCAGTAAAGAAAACGTCACGGGTGTTTTCACCCGCCACGGAACCGGCCGAACCAAAGGTAAGGGAGCTTGAGACTGCTGAGACTCCAATCTTCGCCGTAGATAGCATCACCTCTTGAGTCAGAGAAGCACAAGAACCACAACTGATCATATCGTCAGATTTCCACTGGGCCAGGCGAGGGTAAGCGTCAGTGCCAGCTCCAACTGAACTAAAGAAGATACGGGCCTCGGAAGCACCTGGAATAGAAACTAGGACAGGTTCTTTCATAAGAGTTGTACCGACCGTATCAGTGTCACCAAAAGTTTCTGTATCTTTAGTGGATATGAGTCTGTTACCAAGTTCATATTCTAGAGTGGTTGAGTTTAAGTTTGGATGGTAGCGGCCAATATGCCACTTTCCACCATTGGCCGATTTTTCTCGTGCTAGAACGTAATAAAAGCTGTTCCCAACGGCATTCGCTGCAAATTTAACGGTATCAAAATCAAGCGACCCGAAAATAGTTTGGTTAGTATTCCCTGTGCCGGTGGTAATAGACCAGATGGCGCCAGCGAGATTATAGCGGTAAATCTTCATCCTTCCGGCATCACCAGCTGCTCCAGAAATACGAGCAATCACGAGTTCGCCGAGTTGGTTAACGGCAGAATCAAAGGAAGCAGTTTCTCCCATCTCGTTCAGAATACTTTGATTTACAGAAAGAAGTGGGCTGGTTGCTTGAAGATGAGAAAACGCAGGACCAGAGAGCACCACCACTTTACCATTGGCCGAAAGAGTATTGACCATAGGAAGGTTCCACTGAGTTCCTTGGACAAAAATTTTCCCCATGGATTTTGCTGTTACTGCAGTACCAACAACTCCATCAAAATCAATGTAGTCATTATGATATTGGCCAAAGAGATAGACTGTTCCGGCCGAAGCCTGAGCACTTATACCTTGTAAACGATAATCCGTTGAAAGATTGATTTTTTGAGCAAGGCTTGCCGCTGTCGAGTTTACGTTCGCACATAATCCTAGAGCACAGATCTCATTAGGCTGGGATACAGAAGTGGAGGAAGCAGTGAATGTATAGTCATTAATCTGGATGGTATCTCCATGGGTTAAGGTCGAGTTAAAAGTGATTTGGGCCTGAGTTCCATTACCGCCACCAGCAGTAATCGCGCAATTACCAGCGCCGGTACATGACGTTACGATATTGTAGTGATCATAGTTGAAACCAAATTGCTCTTTGCCATTAAGTCTTGAAATATCAATCCGGCGCACTCGTGGAATCATAGCTTCAGGACTTGTGTTAAAACTCGCGAGGTAAGCAATATAGAGGGTATCATTCGTACCAGTGATAGAAAGATGTGAGATCGCTGCTACCGGTGTTCCATCCTCAAGAGGCGGGAAGCTAATGGTTGATTTGGAAACGATATTTCCATTATTCTGTTGAACCGTTTTATCCACAAAAATCATTTTCTGACTTAGGGAATTGGTTCCTTCATAAGCGGAATAATAAGTATAAGTATTGGCGATGAGGCCAGTGTTGACATTATCATGCCATACTGCAATTTCATTTCCTGATAACTTAATATCAATCGCATCGGCAGGCAAAGGTCTGTTAGTTGGCATGGCC
>JAEYUK010000365.1 GCA_023432655.1 Pseudomonadota bacterium
ATTAACAGAAACAATTGCTCCTTGCTGTCTTAACCCGCTTTCAAAACAAGTACCAGGGACAGTTGGCAGACCCATGGGGGACGTTCAATTCTCGTTCGGTCCAGATAAAGAGATTCTGATTAAGTCAGAAGCTTTATTCAAAGAATATTATAAGAATCCAGAAGCCACCGCTGAAGCTCTAAAGAATGGTTGGTTTTGTAGTGGCGACATTGGGGAATTCACTCCCGATGGCTACCTTCGAATCACTGATCGCAAAAAAGATATTATTATAACCAGTGGTGGTAAAAATGTGGCCCCTCAGAAAATCGAAAACATGGCCAAGACTAAACCGCATATCTCTCAGTTAGTGGTGGTGGGAGAGAAGAGAAACTACCTCACTGCCCTTGTAGGAATTGAAAAAGAACGATTTCTATCGCTCTTAGAAGAGATGGAGCTTCCCTCAAATTGCTCGGTTATTGAGCTCGCCCAACACCCAAAGGTACGAGAGGTGATCCAACAGGAAATTGATGAAATCAACCACGATTTGGCCCAATATGAGACGATTAAAAAATTCACCATTGTCACTGAGGAATTCACTACCGATAACTTTTTGACGCCATCCTTAAAAATAAAACGGAAAGTGGTCTTAGAAAGATATCGGAACCAAATTGAGGCCATGTACCCCTAAATTTCCGTCCATTTAGCGGAGTAAATAGATATACCATGACGCATAATGATTATCAGTGCGTCAAATTTTTGAATTCTTCTTTGACATTAGCAGCTAACTGCTTTAAAAATGAAGTTTCTAATTCCCCAAGAGGTATTCAAATGGCACGAGTCACAGTCGAAGATTGTTTAGAACATGTTGAAAATCGTTATGAGCTAGTTCATTTAACAGCTAAGCGAGTGAAGCAACTTCGTGAAGGTGACGATGCTCAAGTTAAAAGCAAAAACAAAGATGTTGTTACTGCTTTAAGAGAGATCGCTGCTGGAAAAGTTAAGCACACTGTAAAAAGCGAATACGATTCAGACGAGTTCTAAGAGATTTAAAACAAAAATCATCCAAGGGCCACCTACCAGGTGGCTTTTTTTATTCTACAAACAGAATGCCAAGATCCTTATAAGCACACACTGTGGGTGCAGCTTGATCTTTACAGTGGAAAGCAAAATCAAATTTTTCCGATTTCACATCCTTACCGTTCTTAACCGTCGTCATTGTCTTCAGATCTTTTGAAAGTTTAATCCCTGATTCTTGTTTCCAGTTTAACTTCTGGAAGTGATCAAAAATTTTCTTAACTTCAGGATAAAGATCGGAGTTTTGAGAAATTCTATATTGATCCAGCATCAGAAAGCTTTTGTGTGGGGATTTGTCAGCAAGCTCATTGAAGTCAGAATTCTTCTCTTTTAAAAAAGTATCCACCTCTTTGATTTTTACCAGGATCGCCTCAAGCTTTTTAAGATCCTCTTTATTAAGTTGATCTTGTCCAATAGTAAAAGAACCTAACTGATAAGATTTCTCTTTGTCGAAGAAGTTGGAAGCCTTTTCAAACTTAGTCTTGTTTTTACCAATCTCGAAAGTCTGGACCGAGCTTCCTGTAGGAGAACTATGGTATTGCGATAAGGTTGTCGCATGAACAGTGGTAATTATAAAAAAGGTTAAAAAGTATTTCATTGAGGGGCTCCAAGGTAATAGCTGTCGTCACGGCATTTTTCAGGAATATTGCAGGAACTACTTCTATTGTTCTTGTACGCGAAATCCGCGCATTCCTGATAGCCACTGGATTTTCCAGCGCAAGTACCTTCTAAGATTTTAAAGAAATGGTTAGGCTGCAAAAGACTAGGTAACTGGGGATCAGAAGTGAATGTCAGCACATTATTTTGAAGAGATGGCGTATTAACTTTTTTTGCGGCAGAAGCTCCGATAAGTTTCGTCCCTGTAGGACAATTGGAAAGTCTTTTTGGATTTTTTATGTTCTCAATCACACGGGATTTTTCTGCCATACAAGCACTATCACCCTCAGGACAAATACAAGTGAACTCATTTCTTGTGAAGGCATAGTTGGGAGCTGACGGACTGTAAATAACCCAACGTCCCTCGAATATAAAAGATTTTTCCGTTTGCGCCTTCAGCACCATCGGCTTACCTGGATCGGTCAATCTGGAACTCGTAGGCAGGGATTTAACCGAGCAATACTTATTACGAAACCGGAAATCGGTAGCATCATAAGCGCTTTGCTTAGTATAGATGTCTATGGCTTCCTGATTTGTAGATCTCATTACCACTGAACAAGGTTGAGAATTACATTCACATGAATTGGTTTTTGAAACAGCACGATCATAAACTGCCAGTTCACGCATAATGGAAGGAGCTTTAGTAACCACTCGGCAGTTCCACATATCGCCGTATTTTGAGCGTGTTTCTTCATACTCATCACAGAGTCCCATAAGATGAAGAACTTCGTGAACGATGGTCGGGCATTTTACAGATTCAGCATACTGAGCGGCATTGGTTCCAAAGTCCGCTTTTTCAACAGAAATACTGTTCTCTTTGGGGCGCTGTCTACGGGGAAGCTTACTTATTTCGGCCGGGTCCATCGCCACAAGTTCAATTAACTCTCCGGTAGGTCCCTTCATGAATGGCGATGCTTCTGCCAAACAAGCCTTAGTTCTTTGGAGCATTTCCTCCGGGGATACCGTTCCTGACCCTCGTTTAAAGTTTAGATTCAGCAGGGCCTGGTAGTTTCCATCAGGTTTTCTGGTTAGGAGATAATCACCGGTAGCATAATAATTGCTGTAATCTTGTTCAAATAATTTAGCAGCGCCTGGTCGCAAGGGTTCACAACTTTCTTTGTTTTTTATTTCCTCTACTCGGTGGATAATTTCCTCGATCGGTTTAAGAGCGTCTTCAGGCTTACACTCTAGCATCTTGGCAAGCTCTTCTCTCCCACGTTCACCATAGATATATCCAAACATCTGGTTAAGGTTATTTAAAACCTCCGTTCTTTTGGGTGAATTAGTTGTGGTATTGAGGACGTCCCACTTCGCAACCATATAGTTCTGAACATACTGTTTAGCTTCGCTGCGGTTTAATTCCAGAAAGACGTTTTCAATATTGTCTCCTACCACCTTGTCGAAGTCGGAGACTTTATAAGATTTACCTTTGTAGGTAAAAGTTTCAGATAACTTCGAAGGAGAAATCTCACGCTTTGCAATCTTCTCTTCTAAATATGCTTCAGGTGTTTCTTTTGGTTTTCTGTCACTCAAAACTGAAGAGCCCAAGGTTTTAGAAATTTTTTCCCGCAGTTTAATGTCGACATAACTATTTGAAGTGAAACAAAAGTCGTTTTGGGAAAGAGGACATTGCTCTTTTTTAAAGGTACTTATTTTAGCTGCAACCTTACTTTGAAAGTCGGCGACACATTTTGATAACTCTTCTTTGGGTAAGTTTCGACCTTTTACATCTGCTATCACATCAGGACGAAGTTGGAGTTTAGAGCTTTCATCCAAGGAGATATCAACTTTAATGGCGGAAGGTCCACAGACCCAATCGACACTCACGGTGGCCCAAACTGGCGATTGAATAAAGGTGAGCCCTAAGCTCAGGTATAACATTCTCAGCATCTTCCCTACCCTGTAAAACGGACAGTTCATCCGTCTTTATAATCATATAGGAAAAATGGAAAAAGCCATAAAGCAGGAAATATGTGCAAAAAAAAGGGGCCCGTTTCGGGCCCCTTTGAGGATTACTTTTTCTTCAGAGCAATCTTTAACACTTCGTCGAAATGTTTTACTGGATGGAAGCGTAAGCCTTTACGGTGACGTTCAGGTACTTCCTTAAGATCTTTCTCATTTTGCCATGGCAAAATAATTTCTTTGATACCGGCCCGTTTAGCGGCAAGGACTTTTTCCTTAATCCCGCCTACCGGCAAAACTTTCCCAGTTAAGCTCAGTTCACCAGTCATCGCTACATCCCCTCTCACCATCTGGTGAGTGGCAAGACTGTAAAGGGCCAAGGCCATAGTGATACCCGCAGACGGACCATCTTTAGGAGTGGCCCCTGCTGGCAAGTGAAGATGAATCTCGTGAGTTGCCAGGAAGTCAGTGGCTTCTTCAGCATTAGGTGCCGGAACGTTTGAGGTCGCTGGAATTTCTTCTTTATTTTTAGAGTTCTTACTAACTTTTTTAGTTATTTTTTTAGACTTCGATGATTCTTCTTCAATTTGAGACTGAAGAATTCTCTTCACATAACTATAAGCGAGGTTAGCAGATTCGCCCATGACCTCACCCAATTGACCAGTGAGCTTGAACCCCTTTCCTTTAAGCGGAATTGATTCAACGAAGAGGATATCTCCACCAAAAGAAGTCCAGGCAAGGCCTGTTACTACTCCTGGCATCAATGGTTTTTGGGCCATATCTGTTTCAAAACGCTTAGGTCCAAGATAAGTTTCAAGTTCAGCGATGGTTGGCGAGAACTTCTTAAAGCGCTTATTAGATACTTTCTCTAAAGCCGCTCGACGACAAAGCTTGGCCACAAATTGTTCCATCACACGAACACCCGGTTCACGAGCGTAGTCCGATACAAGTGACTTAAGAACAGCAGCACTCAGAGAAAATTCTTTTGCCGCCAGACCGTGTTTTTTCAATTGCTTTGGAATTACCCATTTCGTGGCAATAGAAAGTTTTTCTTCAATGGTATAACCAGAGAGTTCAATTAACTCCATACGGTCAAGAAGTGCTTCCGGTATTTCTCCCACATAGTTTGCGGTAGCAATGAAAAGAACTTTGGATAAATCGAATGGAACATCCAAGTAGTTATCAATGAACGTTTTGTTTTGTTCTGGATCGAGAACTTCCAGTAAAGCCGATGCAGGATCCCCTTGATAAGATTTCCCAATTTTATCAATCTCATCAAGCATGATGACCGGATTATTAACTTCTACCCGTTTCAAGGCCTGGATAATTTTCCCAGGCATGGCACCCACATAGGTACGTCGATGACCTTTAATTTCTGCCTCATCACGCATTCCTCCGAGAGAAAAGCGATAAAACTTACGACCTAAAGCCTTGGCGATTGAATGACCTAAAGATGTTTTACCAACACCAGGAGGACCGGCAAGACAAAGAATTGTCCCATCGTATTCAGGCTTAAGTTTTCTCACTGCCAGGAATTCAAGAATCCGCTCTTTGGGTTTCTCTAATCCATAGTGATCTTTTTCAAGTATCTTTTTAGCGGGTTCAATATTTACCAGATCGTCTGTGGCCTTGCTCCATGGGAGCTGAACCATCCAGTTGAGATATGTGCGAGTAACATTATATTCAGGAGAGGAATCAGGAATAGATTCCAGGCGTTCTAATTCTTCAAGGGCCGCCTTGTTGGCATCTTCCGGAAGCTTGGCCTCTTCTATACCTTCTTTAATCTTTTTAAGATCTTTGGCCTTATCATCTTCGTCCATGCCTAACTCATTACGAATAACCTTAAGTTGTTCTCTTAAGAAGTATTCGCGCTGATACTTATTCACTTTATCGTTCACTTCATCAGTGATTTTTTTCTGAATATCAGCAACATCTTTTTCACGTTTTAAATAAACCAGAAGTTTGGCAAAACGTTTTTTAACAATCAAAGTTTCTAAGAAGTCCTGAGCTTCTGGTACATCCAATGAGAGTGCGAAAGCCACAAGATCGGCCAATGACCCCGGAGACGGGGAATTGAGCATCGCAAGTTTCATCTCTTCATTGAAGTAAGGATTGATCTCGGAAAGTTTCTTTACCTGATTAATAACCGAACGAGTATAAGCATCTAGCTCTTCATCCGGCTCGTGAATGTCATTAAAGACTTCAGTGCGTGCAATGAGAAGAGGAGCATCTGCGGTGTATTCCACTGCGCGATAACGTTTCATCCCGTGAACCAGAAGATTTACTGAACCATCTGGTAGTTTTAATTTTTTTATGACCTTACACAAAACACCTACGCGATAGATGTCTTTAGGAGTGATCCCTTTAGGTGCGGCATCTGAGCCTAGATTAACGCTGTAATCCTCATCTTCACCGTCATAATCAATTTGCTCTTCATCCATTTCCTGAAGAATTCCTTCCGGAACTTCACCAAAGTCTTTGAACTTAACCAGGTTAAGAGCGACATAGTTATTTTTTGTTAAATAAGAATCCAACTCCGGGGTGTATTTATCTTCCGATAAAATAATCGGTGCAATCATCCCCGGAAAGATCGGACTATTCACAATTGGAATAATCACAACTTCCGAAGGAGTTTCGGACACGATTTGAGAAGCCGTATTAGCTTTTGCTGTTTTTTTAGACATGTCTTTTCCTTGTGGTTATCGGATGTCGATTACTAAACGGCCAGGATTCTCCAGATAGAAAATATCAAAACTGGATTTCCCTTTAAGACCAAGCTCCATTGTCATGGTGTTTCCGTCAACACTGATGAAATCAATGGCCTTAACAAATTTAGAATCTTTAAGTTTAGGTTGATTAGTTGCTATACCGGTATCGAAAAAATCAACCGAGATTTTCTGATTGGCCGTGATGTGACCGTAAAGCTTAGGTACGGTTGGTGTATTAAAATCAATCACCACTCTCTCATATCCTCTGCCATTGACTGCTGAATTTCTAACAGCAGTAATGCTTGAAGATTTTAATTGTGAGTTTAGATGGAATACTCCTGAATCCAGAAAAATCGATTTTTTTCTGGGTGAAACTTTCCAAATTCTCTCTTCCATCAAGTTTTGCGCCAGAACGGGTGTTACTGCCAATGCAAATAGCAAAATTAAACTCAACTTCATTCAAGCACTCCTTAATTGAGATGGACTAAGATATTTTAGTAAAAAGGATAGGTTAAGACAAAAATTTCTTACGGTATTTCAGAAGAGTCGAAGAAATCATGGCCAAGAGAAATCCGGTAACCATAAGAGGTAATTGACCGCCCGGTCCGTCGTCTGGAGGGTCAATGGTTCCGCAACTGGTGCCAGGTGTGGCCGTTCCAGAGGCGAGCTGGGTGCTATTTTCGGTGCTTCTTGCCCTGGTAACGGCGTAGGTATAAGGGGCATCTAGGCACGAGGAATTGTCTGATAAAATCTGTCCATTATTTAGGATCGGTTGAAGTCCATCCGGAGTCATCTCCCACAGGGAAGCGACCATCAAATATGGTAAATGAGTCTCACTACTAAAAAGGCTCAGCGATGGGAAAGTTGCTGCAGCGAGAGAACTGGAAAGCAACTTGGCGTGAAGTCTCACTTGGAATTGATTAACAGCACTTACAGAACTCAGCTCGATATAAGAACTGAAGTCAATAGTATGGGTATCGGTTAATAATTGCTGTTCTCGCTTGCGGCCAGCACCGCTAACTTTAGTACCGTTATGAAAAACTTCCATCTCGTATTCCAGCTGTCCTCCCATCGGATAGGAGACCAGGGCCACTTTTAACACTTTCCCGCTGGCATCACTTAGACCCGTGAGATCGATATTAAAAGTATCAGTCGGCGACCATTTATTGGAAGTGTCGCCAAACCAACTCGCATTAACCCACTCACTCGAGTTATTTCTGAACCAGCCTACAAATGATTTTTCATAGGAAAGATCTTTAGCATAATCCCACAACTCGACTGCCTCATACTGGCGTTCATTTTTATTACGATCATAGTCCAGATTAGTTCTTAAACTACAGCTGATGGACACAGATCCCACATCAACCACAGGCTGAAGATACGAAACATCAATTCCATAAGGCCTGCCATCGGAATCTCTGCCACAAGCGGAATAAAATGAACCAACATACTTTCCCGGACAAAACTCATCCTGGATGTTTGAAAAATATCCGGGGAGTGAAGAAGTATTTTTAACGGGAGAGACATAAAGATAATAGGTATCTTCCAGATCCAGACCATCTAATGAAAAATGTCCGTTCTCATCCGAAATGACTCCACTGGCTTCACCTGTCCGGCGGGAAATTGCCTGAACATGAGCACCTAATACACCGATATTATTTCCACCTTTCACATAACCTTTAATTGTTCCGTACCCTGAATCATACTTTTTTCGGATACCAGTTTTATCATCATAGGAAACAGTACTCTGTCCGGAAAAAGATGAGTAAAACATAGAAGAATCAAGAACCTCTGAATGAGACATTCCGAACAGGTGACCCATTTCATGAGTCACCACATCACCTAGATAAACTTGGCCTGTAGGATAAAGCCCGGGAGTTCCTCGAAAGGTATAATCATCATTTAGTGAGATCACTGCACTTTGTATGGCCCCAGCGGAGTTGTAAGTCAGCTGAGTCATGCCTACAACTGCCGATCCATAGGGATAATTTTCCACAAATTTAATCTGATTTACCGAAGAACTGGCCGAGTTAATTTTAGCAGAGGAACTTTGATTCCACTGATTCATCGATTCAGTAATGATACTTCTAATCTGGCTGGCCGTGAGATCGGAAGTATTGGTCCCGATAACCATGGGAACCTGAGGATTGGCCCAGAATAATTCTTTTCCTGAAGGAGTCAGAGAAGTTTGATGGGCGTGAACTGCACCGGTTATAAAAAATAAAAGTATAGCTACAAACATTTCAATCCATCGAAATGAGAATTCTATTTAGGCACTGCCCTCCGTGAAAAACGAAAGGCTGCTCCTGCAAAGCCTAAGAACAGGATTAACCAGAAGTTACTTACTTCCGAGCTTCTTTTATTCTCGCCTTCTTCAATTTTTGAGGCAATAGAACGGTTTTTTCCCTCTTCGATGGACGCTGGCATACGCCCGACGTTTGCCCCTTCTGTATTAGTCTGGTATTCGTGTCGGACAACTTTTTTAAGCCGGCTGCCCTTCAGATCTCTCACGTTTTTTTTAAATTCCTCGAAAGGAATCTGGCTTGTCCGCACATCATCGGGAAAAATCGAGTTTACAATTAATTTGTCCTTTCCATAGTTTACGACTCTAAAAGTGCCAAAACCTAAATTCAGACCCCAGTAGCGGTCTTTGAGACTTTTAATCATTAAAACGACATTTTCGCCCGGAATAAATTCTGGCACCCCATCCACTTTCACATGTAGGTCTTCCACCTTGCCCCCGGGATAATGAACAATCACTTCATCCATTCCGAAAAACTCAGATTGCATCCCATACTCTTCATTCATCTTAAAAAACATCTGGGTCGCCACAGAGCCATCGTCCAACTTAATGGATTTACTTCGCAGGTAATGTCCTACAACAATGCCGTCGGCTTCTTTTATCTGTTGATCCACGCCCTGCACTTGAAAGACAGTGGCACTCAAAGGCAGTGAAAGCATTAAGGTGACTAAATAGATCAGCAAAGTAAGCTCCTCCAATAAAACCCTACTGGTCTTGTCGGTCTAAAGGAGCGGAAACTTGAATGAAATTATCTGGTTTTCGGAATGGGTATCAGATTGATTTTAGTATCAAAATTGAGCTCCCAACTGGCGAGATGCTCAAAACATGGGGAGGAATCGATCACCACGATGGTATTTCTCAGTTGCACCAGATCTTCTAAAAACTGTCCCAAGTGCTGAAGTTCTTTTTCAGACAGTCCAAACGAGATGTTCTCAAAAATCACCAGCGAGTTTTGAATATTCTTTAACAGTTTAGATAATAAGAATATTCGCTGTTTTTCGCCTCCCGAGAGGGAATTCAAGGAACGATCGAGTGATAGGTAATCAAGATTTAAAATTTTAAGATATTCCCAAACTCTTCTGAACTTAGGTGAAAGGCTAATTCGCTCAAGCACCTGGCCTAAAGGTAAATTATAAGCTTCCGCCAACGTCATCTGGCCATCTGAAATGTTAGCATAGAGAGGCTTAATTTTCTGTCCCTTGCAGTCCTCACACTCAAGTACAATATCCTCGAGATACTGCATTTCAATGACAATCGAACCACGTCCTTCACAGCGCGGGCACATTCCTAATTCGGAATTCGAAGATAAGTGGCCTTCTTTAAGATTCATACTTTTAGCAATCGGAAGCTTTAGGAAATGTTTTCTAATAATCGAAGCAAGCTCAGTAACGGTTCCGACAGTTGAACGAGAGGTGAATCGATTAAGATCGCTGGAAACGATCAACACGTCATCAAAATCAGTTGGAGCTTTAACTTCCTTAACTGAAAAAATCTCATCATCTAAGAATTCTCCGTACACTTTTTTATAAAGTGTATTTCCCATAATCTTAATGACGTTGGCCGTCTTCCCAGATCCAGATGGCCCTCTCACCCAGGTAAGTTCATTTATCGGAATTTTAAAGTTCCCATACTTTTTACCGTAAATTTCGGGAGAAATAACTTCGATGAATTCGGGGTACTTATTCTTTGTTTTTTTCTTTTCCCAAACAACTTCTTCCTTATTGGAAAAATAAGACTGAGGCTTTCCTTGAAAAAGAACCTCGCCGCCTTTTTTACCAGAGCCTGGCCCCATTACGATCAGATGATCAGAAGCTTTTTGTAATTGCTCTGAATGATCAATCAAGATCACCGTATTACCTTGATCAATAATAAGTCTAAGACCTTCCACTAATTTCTCTAATTCTTTTTTAGCAAGTCCAACACTAGGCTCATCCAGAACAAAGAGACTATCCGTGCCTTTAAATGAGAGATACTTAATGAGGAGAAGTCTTTGATACTCTCCTGCAGAAAGGGTTTTTGCCTTTCGAAGAAGTGACAAATGGTTCAAACCCATTTCCATCGCAAGTTTTAACTTCTCACACAAATCGTTCATGATTCTTTTTTCGTGAGCTGTTGCTAAGGGACGGGATTGGCAGAATAGCGGGTAAGCTTCCTCGACCGTGAGACCCATAATTTCTTTAAGACTGAATTTCTCACCTTTAAGATTCATTCTATAATGGTGAATATTTTTATTTAAACGTGAAGATGAACACACTGAACAGGCTTCTTCTTTTTGGAGATGACGAATATATATCCTCACCGCCGGACGATACCTCTTACTTTCCAGATAGAGTTTAAGATCCTTATAACCAGGATAAGACCCTTCCCCTTCTTCTAAAAGTGAGAAGAAATCCTTAGGCAGCTTTTTAATGGGAGTATCTAAAGGTATTTTTTTCTTCTTTAAAATTTTTAACAGCGATTCATAAGCATCCTGAAAAGGGCCATAGTTCAGAAGCTTCAGCCCCCCCTCTAGAATGGTTAAATCACGGTCCAGGATTTTCTTATCATCATAAATTAAATTGGCACCATACCCATTACAGCTAGGACAAGCGCCTAAGGCACTATAAGGAGAGAAAGCACTCACCGACATGGCCGGGATAGATTCAAAATCACAGTGAGGACAAGTCTTCTCAAAATGGAACTTTAAAAGCTTAGGCTTTTTAAGTTCCTTCCCCCAGAGATAAAAGGAGATTTGATATTGATCTAACTTTAGTTCTTTCCACCGCTTCTCAAGAGTTGTGAGATTGTCCCACTTAAACCGCAGTAGCTCCCAATACTCATCTTCTGGGGTGAATGATTCGACGGTCCCACGTTTTACTGAATAAGACCGTGGCGGCAGAAAATCTTCTCCCTGCACCCGCTGAAACTCATTAGGTCCAACGAGTATATAATAAACACCATCGGCATCCTTGGGCGCCTGCTCACGCAGTTGTACGCCTAAATCCTTCACCACCAGCTCCGTAGAATGGATCGGGCAGAGCTCAACGGAGAAATTAAAGAATAGATTCTGAAGGCCATCAGTGAGTCGCATAATGTCGGCAACAACCGAGCGAGAACCCACCACAGGGTTTATCTGAGGAAGCCCAAAAACTGGCAGGACAGGGAAAATTTGATCCACATCCACAGCAGCTGGACGTTCAACAAAGAACTTCATCGAATTAGGAAAGGAATTTACAAAGCGACGCTTGGACTCTGTTAACAGGGTATGAAAGGCCAGTGATGTTTTGCCGGATCCTGATGGCCCCGCGAAACAGACCAATTTTCGTAAAGGGATATCCAGATCAACATTTTTTAAATTGTGAACCCGAGCACCGCGAATTTCTATGGCCTTAACATCGTGCTTTTCCATAAGGAATAATATGCAGCAAGTAGTGTGTAGTGGAAATAAAAAAGGCTCCTTGCGGAGCCTTCTTGTAATACTGTTGAAGTATTGTACGAATTAACGTTTTGAGAACTGGTACGATTTACGAGCACCAGATTTACCATACTTCTTACGCTCAACTTTTCTAGAGTCACGAGTTAAGAAGCCAGCAGTTTTAAGCTCAGTTCTTGAGTTAGGAGCTAACTTAAGAAGTGCACGAGCGATACCAAGACGGATAGCACCAGCTTGACCAGTAACACCGCCGCCTTTTACGTTGATATTGAAATCGTAATTCTCATTCATCTTTAAAAGATTAAGAGGTTGGAAAACGATGTAACGGCTAGTTGCTTTCGGGAAGTAGTTCTGAACGTCACGAGCGTTGATACGGATTTTACCAGTACCACGAGAAACGTAAACACGAGCTACTGACGTTTTACGACGGCCGATAGTGTGAAGATCATAAGATTTTGCTTTGCTCATATCTTTCTACCTTATTAAAATTTTAAAGTTAGTGGTTCAGGCTTCTGAGCTTCGTGAGTATGAGTTGGACCAACAAATACTTTAAGCTTAGTTAACTGCTGACGACCAAGAGTGTTCTTACCAAGCATCCCTTTAACCGCTTCTTCAACGATTAGCTCAGGGTGTTTAGCAAGCTGTTCTTTAGCTGTACGCTTCTTGATTCCACCAATGTGGTTAGTGTGCCAGAAATAGTTTTTATCATTCCACTTGTTACCAGTGAATTTAACTTTTTCAGCATTAACAACAATAACGAAATCGCCAGCGTCGTTGTGAGTAGTAAATTGTGGCTTATGTTTGCCACGAAGAATCTTGGCAACTTCCGAAGCCAGACGACCAACAACCATATCTGTTGCGTCTACTACGAACCACTTTTTATTCGCCATTTCGGCTTTAGTGATCGTATACGAACTTTGAGTGATCATAATCAACCTTCCATTAATTAATAAAAATTTTGTCCCTTATAATGAACATTGCGGCCATACGTCAAGAACAACTCTCTAGGCCAACTTGCTAAGGGTCAGCGGTGAGTATTCAGGCTCTCTTTTAAAATGCGGGGGATTAAAAGAAGCCGATTGACACATGGAAGCGTCCGGGGTCCTCTAAAGTACCATTGGCGTCTTTCTTTCTCAAGAGTTTTATTCCGTAGTCAAAGTCTAAGGTACCGACTGGAGTAATAATTTTAAAGGTGACTCCTACCGAATCCCTTAACTCTCCGAAATTTACCTGATCAACAAATACCCGCCCTGCATCATAAAAAACCCCGGCCATCAGGTTGTCATTTATAAAGTAGCGAGGTTCGAGCTTGAAATTGACTAAATAAGCTCTATTGTCGACCCGCACTTCCGAAATATCGTTATTGTCCGGCAGGCGGTTCATTTCCTCGTCACTAAAACCTCGAACGATATCAGTACCAGTTAAACGAAAAACTTTAATGTTGGGGATATAGCCCTTGGTCTGACTCACCCCATCCACGATCTGCTTGTCTCGGGCGAGGTTCTCTTGAATTCCACCCACCATCGAAATCGCCACGGTTCCATTTTTAAAAGGGATGTAAAAACGGTTACGAGAAATAAACTTATAGTAATCAATCGTGAGATCCGGCTCCTTCTGAGACAGAAAGTAAGGATTCGCAAATTCAGTAGAGGCATTAAAGAAGGCACCCTTGGTTGGGTTCACCTGACTATTTCGCAGATCATAGGTAAGACTCGGCGTAATGGCACCAATCTGGAAACTTCCGTTATCTAATTCCTGGGTAGCACTGTACTGAGTGATATCTTCGTACTGGTAACGAAGAGAAGCCGAAAGTCTCTTGGTTAAATCCCTGGTGAGCGTGCTGTTTAAACGAAGGATATTGGCATCAAATGAATAAAAGCGTCTGGTCTGATAGGCCACACCTGCGCCTAAATCGATCAATGAATCAAAAATATCGCCCTGATTGAAAGTGAGCGAAGTATTGTGTTCCAGGATTTGTTCTGATTCTTTTCTTCTTTCAGGGTCAAGAGATCTATCACTTAGTCGTTGGTTTAACTGACTTCGTAGAGTTACAGAGCGGTTATATCCACCGATGTTCTGATAAGAAAGAGTTCCAGTGAGTTTGATGCCCAGATCGGTTCTATACCCTGGCGCAATTTCGACCAGTCCATACTCTCTTTCTACGACCTTAACAATTAAGTCAGTAGCGGTGTTCTTAGAATTATGCTTCAAAGGAGTCACTGACACAGAGTTAAAGAGACCAGTTGCCGAAAGAGAAGATTCTATTTCTCTGGTTTTTGAAGGAGTGATGATATCTCCTTCTTCCAACAAGATTTTCTTCCAAATAACTTTCTTCCGGTTTTTATCATTACCCAGATATATAATACGGTTGAGTTTCACGACCGGGCCAGCTGCTACAATAAACCTGATATCAACGTCTGTGCCTGCCTTGGAATAATGGACAAGATCATTATCATTGGCATTTAAAACTTCAGCATAATAATATCCAGCTTCTTGAAGAATCGTAGCAACTTTGCGGATATCCTCAACCATGAGGACAGGATTAAATGGCTGTCCTTTTTTATTTTCAAAGGCTTCCAGAATTTTATCTGTAAAACCTTGTGGCAATCCATCGAAAGTGATTTTTCGTACGTATGCACGAGGACCTTCCTGGATATTGTATTCTATCTTGGCTTCTTCTTTATCGTTTTCAAGGGTAATGATAGGATCCAGAACCTTCGCCTGGACAAACCCCTTCTTGATGTATTGAGTTCTTAAGTAGTCTTGAAAATAAGAGAAATATTCATAATCATAATATTTAAGGGAGGCCAATTCAAAAGCTTCCTGCTTGAACATACGTTCTAACTTCGAAGTTTTGTAGTAAACATTACCGTTAAAAATAACTTCACTGAGCCGAGTCTTCTGATCCTCATGAAAATGGATTCGATATAATTTCAAAAACTCATCGTAGTTATTCTTAAATTCACTGGTTTCAATTCGGAAACTGCTTCGCAGGAGTGCTTTACTCCGGAAGTATTCATTTAAAGCATTTCTAATTGTAACCTCATTAAGTACCCGTTTATATTTTCTAAACTGATCTACCAATAAATCGTGGACTTCATCTCTTCTTGCAGGTTGAAGGTTTTTAAAATCAAACGCGAATAACTTTTCATTTGTGACCTTGATATGTAATGAAACGCGATTCTTTTTAATGACGGGGTTGAAGTCAAACCCAATGAGGTAATAACCATACGAGAACAATTCTTTTTGGGCTTCATCCAGCAGGTTTTTGGTCTTAGCTATATCGAAGGGTTTATTGTAAAGGTTCAAAAACTTATTATCCAAATGCATTTTCACATAGGAAGATTTGGAGTCAGAAGAAATGCTCTTAAAGATCCGAGGCTCACCCAGAGTTATTACCACATTGATAACAACCTCTTCTTTCTTCTCTATCACTTCGTATGAATGTTTGTTATCAGGATACCCGTGGGCTTCGAGGCGCTTTGTTAAGCTGTCTATGGATGAACTTAGTTTTTGTGTTTCAAAAAACTCCCCCTCTCTGAGGGTGAAGAGTTGAGTCGGATCATACTCTATGTTTCTATCGGTAAATCCAATATTAAGTTCTTTAATTACCGGCTTAAGTTTGAAGTTTATGTTTAAGGCAAATCTCTCCCCTTCTTTATGGAGTTCGTAGGAAAGATTTTGATAGCCGCCGTCTGAAGCCATGACCCTCAGGGTTTCTTTTAAATGGAGTAAGCTCCGGTAGTCACCAATAAGATTAGTAAACCTGGATTTCCTCTGGGTACAGATGTCCGAGGGAGGACAGTCCACCCTGACTTCGCTCAAGGTGAAGTCGGTCGAAGCAAAACTCATCACTGAGCTTATGAGAAGTATTAAAATTAACATCATTTAAACGTCCATCTGAATTTTATATCTCCACCGATGGAATTATCAATGACGTCTTCCTGACCTTCTTCATTTGTTCTTAGTTCGTAGACCCCTTCAAGCTGAATTTTTCTCGTTAAACCGTAGTTCAGATTCATACTTTGTCTTTGACCGATACTTCCCCCCATGGTGCTGGACACCGATAGGGTTAAAGCTTCGTCGAGACGTTTTTTTAACTCGATTTTGGTAGCAGATCGTGTACGCCCGATTGTTCCCCCCTGACCGGATTGACCTTCCTGGGTCCTGCCGGTGAGCAAGCTATCGGTGCCTGATTGTTCGATGACAGTACCAAGGTTTACCTGGAGACCAAATTGTTTGTTTAAAATATCGCTAATTTTAAATCTATCAAAAACAAAGGATCCAACCCCTACCTCATTTAAGCTTTGTTGATCCTCGGGACGGAGAGCGCTTTGGGTCTCATCCGTATAACCGAAGGCAATTAATGAGAGAATTGAAGTACGTGGCAAAGCCGGGTCGGAGGTCAAATCGAAATTGAAACTTTCTAAATCCCCGTAAGCTTTTGGATAAACCTTGTAGTTAGAAATAAATGTGAGGGCCTGAACATCAAAGTCTGGGTTACTTATGTCCTTTTTTGGACTGAAATTGATATCGGCCGAAGTGATCATGTACTCATTATTCTTAAAGAAAATTCGGGATGCATTCGGGGGAGAGGTAAGTCTTCCCTCACCGCGCGGGCGTGAAGGATTACCCGTAATACGCACCTCGCCCTCTAGTGCCACATCCATGAGCGAGTTGGTTACTCTAACAGGATTATCGGCCTTAATATTTACGTTTAATGAGAAGAGCTTTCCAAGGGGTGATTCTTGATTCTGAGGTAAAAAACGAATCTGAGAGAAAGCGGAAGATTTCGAACTAAACTCATTCAACTCATTAACAATTTGGGCGCGATTTATAATAAAATCCGCATTAATACTGTACGGGAGGTGATTACCCAGGATCACTCCGTCCCCGGAAATATTCATAGAAGATTTTCCAAGGATGGGAATTTCGGCGTTATCAAAGATGAATTTTAAATTCACATCTGGTTGAGTTGCATGGACATACACATCGCCCAACACTTCAACCGATCCGTTATCAAGAGATGTTTTAAACTTCTTAATCGAGAGTCTTCCCTGGGCAAAATCCATGTAATACTGAACATTATTAATTGGGAATGGAAAAGAATCGATCGTAAGATCAAGGTCGTTGGTCTCAGAACTTATCTTGTAGTCGATATCAGTTCCTCTCGCTTCCAACATGAAGATATTTTTAATACGCCCTTCAGACGACAATAAAGGGGCCAGAAGGATTTCAAGAACTTTAGAATTTACGTCATGTTCGTGGACGATGTTAACTTTTTCACCAAACCGACCCTTACCACTAGTCTTAATTTGTAGATCTCTTTCATTAACATTTAGATCCCATTTCTCAATGGCACTTTTTTTAACTAATAACTGCGGCTGTTTAGCGTAGTAATTAACATTAAAACTTGGATGATTAAATACCATCTTCTTTAAATGTCCTGTTAGATCCAGATCACTGAAGCCGTCTTTGAATTTTGTTCGTAACTCAAAATCTGTTCCGCCAGTAAAATCTTCCGAGACAAGGTGCTGTCCAAAAAAAGCGGAAAGAATTGGTTTAATATTGTCAGTCGTAAATTTCCAGTAGAGCTCGGAGGCGACCCCCTGTTTAAGGGCAAGATCATATTTAGATTCAATGATTCCTCCCAGCAGGAACATGCTTCCGGAAACTCTGGTTGGAATAATCCTCATTGAAACAATAGAATCCTCAAACTTATAACTTGGTGATCGGGTATTAAAGGCAGTTGTTTCAAGATCAAGAACAAAATTATCTAAAGAGCCTCTTCCATTTAAAAACCCTGAAAAATTAGAATCTAGATTTAAGCCTAACTTTTTAACCACCTGGAACGAAGATAGTTCCAGGTTCTCCCAAAGATACTTGAGTTGAAGTGATTTGCTCTTAAGGCCGAATTCAGAATCACCATGAATAAAACCTTTGCCTTTGTAAGCTTCCAGATCTTTGAAACTTAGTTTCTGATCTAAGAGATAAAGATTAAACGCACCCCTATTAAATGTTTCTCCGTAAGCGATCATGTCGGTAAAATTGACCCGTGATCTAAGTTTCAGGTCTTTGATATTTGTTTTCCCAAAAATATCCACTTCAACCTGGGCCTTATAACTTAAATCATCTGGGAGGAAATCCAGATCTTTGAAAACTGGATGAATAATTTGGGCCAGATCACCCGAGTTAGTCTCATTTGAAGAAATGCCGATCGCAATATCTTTTTCATCGTAATTAACAACGCCGTTTCCACTGAGTTCAGTTCTACCGAGCTTTGCTTCAACTCTATTTATGATGACGTTTGAGCCTGCCAGATCGATAGTAATGCTTTTCTCAGCATTACCTAGTTTATAGCCTAAAATCTCGAACCCTTGAGTTCGCCCTTGGATATCAATCAGGGTGTTCTTGAGCGGGCCATGGACATTAACATTTAAAAGCCCAGCCCCTTTAATATCAAGATTCGAAATATTGCCAAAGTCTTCCAGGTCAACAATTGCCTCGTGAGTTGTAAACTGAACCTTTTCCTTGGTCACCATTCCACTGACGACAAGTTTTGAACGCGGGAGTTCTACGTTTGCATTCATCTCAAAGTTATTATTAACTACGGAGAATCGGGATTTTAGAAGCTTCGCCTGTGAGATCATGAGGACAGTGAATGGATCGGCTACACTACCAACAACCAGGCCCAATTTCTTAACCATGAATCCATCGTTGGGTTGAAAATATAAATTTCCGTCTTTATAAGTAAAAGCAACCACCCCATTAAGCTCACCTTTAAGCACATCCATTTGAGGACTAAGAAATCGCAAAGCACTATTTAAATGGAGATTACTGACCTGGACTTTGAGGGGATACTGTAAATAGGTTTTCTTCTCCAGGTCGAATACTTCCGTTGGCTTAAGAAGAGACAATGATTCATTCTTATTTTTAAGCTCCAAGCTATTCACCAACAGCTGCTGATTTTTAAATTCAAGGCTTGAGCGAATTTCTTCCGCTTTCAGAAGATTGGTTTCAATTCCGTCGATGACAATATCGGAAGTAGCACTTAACTCATTATTCAAATAATTAGTTTTAAAAGAAATGTTTAATATGCCGTCACTAATGCTGATAAACTCCGGCAAATCGAATGTCGCCGGGAGATTCCTCAAGTAGATCTGCGATTCTCCAACCAGGTTGAATTCTGCGCCTTTGAGCTTATGATAGTTTTTAATTTTCCCTTTTACTAACAGGGAATGAACGTCTTGTTGAATTTTAAGTCGATAAACATTAATGTTTTTGCGCGAAACCTCTGCGTCCCCCCAAGCTTCATCAATTTTGATTGATTTTTCTGCAGAAGGCTTAAGATTGGTAACATGGAATCGAGTGATAAAAGAATCACCTTTTTTAAAGATCTTGATTCTTCTTGCTTCCAGTAATTCGTGATTCACTATGATGTTGGAATTCTCAATTAACAAAGTATCTACGCCGATTGGCATGTTATTAGAAAGATCAAATAACTTATTTATCTTTTCTATTTCAATTTCTTTCAATTCCTTCGAACTAGGAGGAGATTTATACTGTATTAAAGAATCAGAAATACGAATCTCACCCAGGGTTAGCTTCTTTTCTTCGATTTCCAGAAGGCTGATATAAAAACCAACTCTTCCTAACTCTGCTTCAAAACTCTCTTCTTCTGAAATTTGCTTACGGATTTCAATCCGATTCATTTCCAGGCCAGGCGGAAAAACACTTAATGAGAAATTATTGATCTTCACTTCTGTCTGGAACTGTCTGAGCGAGATATCAGAAACAATACGTGTGATAAGGCCGCCAAACGACTTCGTTTGGATAAAGATCACAAAAGCAACTAGGCTTGCTCCAATGATAAAAATGAATGCTCCTAAAATGCTCTTGAATCTCACAATTTATCCAGCCTCTCTTTGGCCAACCGGTAATGAGCATCTATGGACAGTATTCTTGACAGCACCTGACGTGCTTCTTTGTGCATGTTTAATCTACTTAAGGCTTCAGCTTGTCCATACATGAATGACAATATGTCATTTTGTGTTTGGGCCCTAGCGAGTGCTTCCAGACAAGTATCGAGTGCCGCTCGGTAGTCCCTCATTTGTAACAAACTGGTGAGCTTAAGATAAGCTCCTTTAAGAAAAGTCTCTTCGTCAGCTGATTTTTTTAGAATCAGTTCAGAAGCCTTCAAGGCCACAAGAGGCATTTCAGATTGTAAAAAGCTTGTTGCTAAGTCGCACAATTGGTTAACGCTAAAATCCTGGTACTTTAAGATTTGAAGATAGCTATTAACATCTTCTTTTTCAACAACCTCATATGTTATTTCTGGATCTTCTTCTCTCGCTTTAGACGTAGTAAGCGCTGCTTCTTTTTGAATGTAAAATTCGGTTTTATCTTCAGATACATTTTTGGTGGAAGCTCTAAGAAAATATTTTTTTAGATGAGGATAAAACTTATCAAAATAAACAAAACTATAGGCGCTGTTCTTTTTAAGCACGACTGCATAGAGCTCAGCCTCCTCAAATTGTCTCAGTTGATGCAATAGATTCAAAACCAACGTTTGCATTTTAAACTCATCAAAATAGATGACCATTTCAACCAACCGCTTATAATCGCTCCGGTTGTTAAGGCCACTAGATGAGATGCGACAGAAGTGTTGATAAATCTCCAGAGGCCCGATGGCGGTCTCAGTGCTTAAAACCTCTTCAATTAGTTTTAATTTGCCACTGAATCCTTTGGGCGATGGATGTTCATAGCAGTCATAAATAAGCTCTTTAGTGAGATCCAGAGATTTATTCATATCTTGAACCATTAAACTCAGAGCTAGTTGCTTGAGCTTTAAGTAAAAGTCATTCTTAAAGTATTTACTTAAAGAAACACTGACATAATCTGGAACCACAGGGTTATTAGTTTCAAATTGATGTAATAAGAATTCAGATAAGAGGCTATAAAGATCACTAAGTCTGCCTTTGGCCTCTAAGGCCTTAAGGAGAAGCTGATTCACTAATAGAAAATTCTTTTTAAGATCGCGAGTACTTAGTCCAGCGAGATTGGATATAACAGCATCATGATTATTTAAACCAGACTCAATCTCAGTAAGCTCCAAAAGAATTTCCACTGGAACTGTTTTAGATTGAGCGCTAAGGGATTCCACGTAGAGATTAATTAACTCTCCGCGGGTATTAGTGTTGAGTGAAAGTTGTAACTCGACGGCCCTTTGAACTTCAAAGAATTTCTGCTCGGCCATCATTTGCCGTAAATGAGAAATCGACTCCAAAATGCCCCTTCCTGTGGCACATTAAACACTTAAAATAATTATACTTTTAAATGAGTTTTTTGGATAAATAATTGGTCGAAAACTTACTTTCTACAAAGGCTGGATCCTCGAGGATTTCCTTATGTAAATCAATGTTTGTTTGGATCCCACTTACCACTGCTTCATTGAGAACTCGCTTAGCGCGAGTGATGCAGTTAGCACGATTGTCCGCCTGAACAATGATCTTAGAAATCATAGAGTCGTAGTATGGTGGTACAGTATATCCTGTGTACACGTAGTCATCGGTACGAACACCAATCCCACCCGGACGGTGGTAGTGAGTGATATGGCCTGGTGAAGGCATACCCGTACGGAAATTTTCTGCGTTAATTCGGAACTCAATCACGTGATTACGGAAAATAATATCAGATTGTTTGAATCGGTTTACTTCACCCTGAGCATGACGAATCTGCTCGGAAATTAAATCCACTCCTGTGCGGCCTTCAGTCACCGGATGTTCCACTTGGATACGTGTATTCATTTCCATGAAATAAAATTTTTCAGTGTCCTGGTCATAAAGAAATTCGACGGTACCAACTGAATCGTAATTTACAAATTTTGCCAATCGAACGGCTGCATCGCAAATCTCTTCTCTTACTTCCTGAGATAAAACCGGAGAAGGAGCTTCTTCCAGAATTTTCTGGAAGCGTCTCTGGATAGTACAATCACGTTCACCTAAATGAATCACGTTCCCGTGTTGGTCAGCAAGAATTTGAACTTCAATATGGCGAGGGTTCTCAATATATTTTTCAATAAAGAGGGTACCGTCACCGAAAGCAGCTTTTGCTTCTTCTTGAAGACGGGCCAAGGCCGGCCATAATTCTTCAAAAGAATCAATGCGCTTCATTCCTCGACCGCCGCCACCAGCAGAAGCTTTAATCAAAACAGGAAAACCCATTTGAGTTACTTCTTTTTTAATAAATGCTTCATCGGCATCTTTTACATAGATTGGCTCAAGTGTCGGAACTTTAGCTTTCTTGGCAGTGATTTTAGATTCGATTTTATCACCCATAGATTGAATACATTTCACGCTTGGGCCAATAAAAGTGATTCCCCATTTCTCACACATTTCTGCGAACTCATCATTTTCTGAAAGAAATCCATAACCAGGATGGATAGCATCAGCTTCAGTGATCTCAGCTGCGGAAAGGATTTGAGGAATATTTAAATAAGATAATGCGGACTTAGCCGGACCAACGCAAACAGACTCATCGGCCATTTTAACATGAAGTGAATCTTCGTCGGCAGTTGAATGGACAGCAACTGTTTCAATTCCAAGTTCTTTACAACTTCTGATAACACGAATAGCGATTTCGCCTCGGTTGGCGATAAGTACTTTTTTGAATTTCTTGGTCACGGCTTTACTCATTAGTTGGGCTTAATTTTAAATAGCGGTTGTCCGAATTCTACGAGAGATTCATTGTCTACGCAGATTTCAACGATTTCCCCACTGATGTCTGACTCAATTTCGTTCATGATTTTCATTGCTTCAAGAACGCAGAGAGACTGACCATTCTTTACTCTGTCACCGACTTTAACATAAGCTGGTTTACCCGGCGAAGGAGCAGCATAAAATGTTCCAACGAATGGTGACTTAACAACATGAAGTCCAGCATCTGAAGCTGTCTTAGCTGCAGGTGTGGCCACAGCAGGAGCAGCCTGAACAGCTGCCACTGGAGCTTGGTGGATCATTGGTTGAACTTGGTAAGCTGGAGCTGATGCCGTGGCGAAGTTAACAGATACTTTAAAATCTTTCGCTTCGACTTTTAATTCAGCAACACCTTGGTCTTTAGCAACTTTAACAATCTCTGAAAGAGATTCAATGCTGAGTGTATCTAATTTCATATTAAACCTTAGCTCTTTCTAGGTATTCACCCGTACGAGTATCAATCTTTAGAACTTCACCTTCTTTAATAAAAAGTGGAACGTTCACTTGAAGACCAGTTTCCAAGATAGCTTTTTTTGAGCCACCGGTAGCTGTATCACCTTTCATACCTGGATCTGTTTCAACAACTTTGAGGTTGATAAAATTTGGAAGTTCAATTGAAATCGGACGGCCGTTATAATAAAGGATGAAAACTTTGATACCTTCTTGAAGATAGAATTTATTATCTCCAACTTGGTCATGAGTCAGGTGAACCATTTCAAAGTTAGTCTGGTCCATGAAGTTATAACCATCTGGATCAGAATAGTTATATTCCATCTCTTTCTCTTCCATATCAGGCTTACCAACTGTTTCAACACCGGCCTTGAAAGTTCTTTCCTGTGTCTGACCAGTTTCAAGATTTCTGATACGTGTACGAACAAAAGCAGAACCTTTTCCTGGATTCACGTGTTGAAAATCAACAATGATCCACGGCTTGCCTTCGATCTCAATTTTAAGACCTTTTCTAAAATCGGTAGTTTGGTACATGAGGATGTCCTTTAATCGATCAGCGACTGTATCGCGATGTAATAACTCTGTTTTCCGAGCCCGCTCATTATGGCGGAAGCGGCTTTTGCCGTCAACAAAGTATGTCGGAACTCCTCTCGCTTATAGACCTGACTGAGATGAACCTCAATCACTGGAAATTTAAGAATTTTCAATGCGTCATGAATGGCGACACTGGTATGAGCATAGCCCCCGGGGTTAATAATCAGGGCGTCATAATCTTCAGTGGAAGCTT
This sequence comes from Pseudomonadota bacterium, assembly GCA_023432655.1. Taxonomy (GTDB): domain Bacteria; phylum Bdellovibrionota; class Bacteriovoracia; order Bacteriovoracales; family Bacteriovoracaceae; genus Peredibacter. Next base: position 24,026 of record JAEYUK010000365.1, read on the forward strand.
TCTGAATCCGGGTGACAATTTCACCTTCGATGTTGGATTGATACCAAGTGGTCAACGCTTTGGTTTTAACTTTCTCGTCAGTCCACTGCTGAATGTCTTCGAGGCTGTCACTACCATAAATTTCCGGCTCCCGTTTACCCAACATATTTAGGTTAGGTCCGTTTATCACCAAAAATTTTTTCATTTAATTCACCGGTATTCCTGGGCCTTGATCTTCACTTGAGCTAAAAACTGGTCGAAGGCCGATTGGATTTTTATTTCCTGCGGAGATTTTACTTTTACCTGATTTTCAATAATCGAAATTAATTCATCATGGCCCGCTTGCTCATCGGAGGCAAGAGGCTCCTGATTTGCGCTGGCCTTAAGTTCTTTGACTTTGTTTAGTTTTTCAAGGGAAGGGATGTCACCAGGATTTAATTCAAGAATCTTTTCCAGCAGTTCGATCGCCTTATCGTAATACTGTTGAGCGCAGTACAGATCGATGAGGGTATGGGAAACGATAGGGGTATCAGAAGAAATTGAGCTGGCATTAACATCGTCAATATCACCTTCTTCTTCAAACTCATCTGCATAAAAATCATCTTCAAGACTTCTTTCTGTGACCTCATTCTTAAGTATCGGATGTTCTTCGATTGGAGACTGAGTCATAACCCATTGGTCTTCATCATCGTTTACAGGAGTCGTTTCCTCTAACAGAGGTTTTTCTTCTTCCGATGATGGACGGTTAAAATCAACCTGAACCCAAT
>JAEYUK010000034.1 GCA_023432655.1 Pseudomonadota bacterium
TGTGGATGATGCCTGAGCTTCGTGACATCCTGGCCGAAGCTGGGTTTTCAAAAACCGTGGCCTACTGGGAAGGGGATGATGGAGATGGCGGCGGGAATGGCGAATTTGGCCCCGCAGAGGACGTAGAAAATTGTGATGCTTGGGTGTCTTATATTGCGGCCTTAACTTAGAACGTAACTTTTTGTAAAATATCGATAATTTTTTGAAAGCGCGATGTTGGAAATTCTTCTTTCAACTCGCGCAGCATTTCGGCCCGATCAAATGGCCCATTCTCATGTTTAAGAATGATTCTGGTGAACTCTTCTGCCACGATAAAAACCACGGCAACCGGAGAGACATTGTTTCCGTAGTGCTCTGAAAAACCAATACCATTAAGCATCCCGTGGTGCTGTCTAATGATTTGATCGGCCCCCATAGGAGCGTGAGGATACTTTGAAACAAATTCCGCGGCCATTTGGGCATGTCTTTCAACTAACTGCCTTTCAGCAGGGGAGAAGTTGGCCTTTTTAAGTTCCAAAGTGGATTTAATCATGGCCTGTTCATCGGTTTCCAGAACGATATCGTGGAAAAATGCGATGAAACTAATCTTATCTTCTTGTTCAGCATTTCCCCAGTCGATGTGTTTAATAATATGAAGGCAAACGTAAGTAAGAATCTGGGTGTGCTTAAAAAGATAGCTGGTTTTATTCGATAACAGGCGCTCTAAGAGCTTTGCCATTTTTGGATTACTCTTAGTATTTTTCCTCATGTCATCGATGTTCTTCTTTGCCAGTTTAATGGTTTCTTCATTCACACCAATGGTCAGAAGTTTTTTGGAGAGAAGCTCCATATTCTTTTCACTAGCAGATATTTCTTCGTCGGGTGAAAGTTCACTATTCTCAAGATGAGTTATGAGCTCGGAAGTGACATTATTCACAAAGTCCAGGCGATCGAGCTTATTCACATAGAGGTGAGTGATTCCTTGTTCAACCATTCCTTTGATTATTTTCTCATCTAGCTCCACCAGTTTATCAACCTGGAGATGGTACTTTCGACTGTCATCGATGTCCTGGGCATAAACAGGGCAAACAGAGCGCTTAATTACATTGAAATACAAAATAGGGATAGGAAAGAAGTCCGGCACTACCTTCGTGGACATATCTTTCGCAGTGATATTGAGGGCCCGGGCAGCAGTCTGGATGAGGGGCTTAAGTTGTAAAGAATTAGGAATGTGAGCAAAGCAGGACGGAAGATTTTGGGCCGGCCCGATCACAATAACCGGAATCTTAAGTTCCTTCTCTTTCACATAGTCGATTAAGGCCCGAGCGGTATCTTCTTTTTCAATGACTGAACGGACAATGATGAGGTTAACCTCATGGGCCTTCGTTTCCAGATGTTTAATGGCAAATTCGGCCTTTTTTTTGGTCAAAATCTCCAGCCCCAGCCAAGTGGCGAGGTTTAAAACATAAAACGATTCAATCTTAGGATTGTTTTCTACTAAAAGCGTTAGACTCAAAAATGTCCTCCAGCGTCCTATAGTTTAATCCATAAGAGGATTTTTGCTTAATTTTTTGTTAGGATACTTATAAATAATTGCCTTTTATTCATGGAGTTTATGTGGATTCCTTAACGAGTTTTATTGATAGTAAATTTAATAACCAAGCGGATCAGTGGGAGAAGGCCCTGCTCGCGGAACTTAAACTTCCTGAAGTAGGTTCGAAAGGCATTAAAAAGCTCATTTCGGGTCAAAGTTGGCCGACGCTTTCTTTAAGTAGTGCCCATTCGGTTCAGTTGACCTCATCCTCATGGAAAAAAGCATCCACAACTTATGTTTCCGTCTCTTTAGATTTGCTTGCCGAAGATCTGGCGAATGGAGTCCGTAATTTCTTCTTTCATAGTGAAGGTCTGGTTGATGGAGTTTGGGAGCAAGTTGAAAAGCTTTTAAAGAACTCTTCTCACCCTAAGGAATTAGATGTTTTTATTCTAGGTGGCGGGGATTATAAAAGTGAATCAATTAATGTGATCACTGATTTTATTTCAGGGGATGAATTTCACCGGGAAGGGGGGCATTCAGTTCATGAACTGGCGCTGGCTTCAAAAAAACTCGCTCAGGCGGCTTCTTCTGTAAAAGATGTCGTTTATCTGGGGGTTTATGTTGATTCTCATTTTTTTCACAATATAGCTAAAATCCGTGCTGCAAAACTTCTTGGTCAAAAAATTCTCGAAGAAGCAGGTAAACAGTGTGAGCTTAAAGTCATCGCCTTAACGAGTTATATGGGATGGACTCTTTATGAGCGCTACTCGAATATGCTGAGAAATGAGACGGCGGTGGCCTCGGCTTACATTGGCGGTGCTGATCACGTTCAATCTTCGGGATATAACACTCTCTTGGAACTTGAATCTTCTGACGCTGTGGAGTCTCGGCATCAAGAGCGCTCACTCCGGATGGCCAGAAACACTTCTCATATTCTTGCTTTGGAAAGTTTATTGGGAGTTGTAGAAGACGCATCTTTTGGAAGTTTTCACCTGGAAAACCTCACCCAACACCTCTGTGAGGAATCATGGAAACTGATGCAGGAACTTTTGCAAGGTAAGAATTTAGCTGATGACATCTCTACTGTTAAGGACAGACGCCTGGAAATGATGAAAACCCGAAAGACGGTACTTTCCGGAATTAATGACTATCCGGATGTTAAAGAAAAGCTTGGATTAAAGTTAAAGGCCCCTTCCTTTTTTCGAGTGGCACGAATTTTTGAAGAACTCAGGTTAAAGATGGAAAATCTTCCAGTAAGGCCTCAGGTTTACGTAGCACTTTATGGAGACTATGCTGCTCTAAATGCTCGTTTGAACTTTGCTAAGAACTATTTCGAGCTTTTAGGTCTGGAAGTTCGTGAAAGAGGGAACTCCTTACTTGATATTGAGCAATTTAAAAAAGATTTGAGTTCGCGCCAGGAAGATATCATTGTCCTTTGTGCTGCGGACGATTCCTATCCACTTCTTTCGGATCTGGGAAACTTGGTTAAAACAGAACATAAATACATTGCAGGTAAGTTTGAAATGGCATCCTTTACCAATCTTTTTGCCGGACAAAATATTTACGAGGTTTTGAAAAACCTGGTGTCTCTTTTTGAAAGGAGGTCACCATGATTGATTTTACGAAAATCCCTTGGTCTAATCCGAAAACAATTACCCAAGAAAAGAAAGTAGTGATGAAGATGCCTGAGGGCATTGATTTAAAAACATCCTATGATTCAACTGATCTGAAGTTTTCTAAATTGGTCAATACCCTCCCCGGGAATAGACCCTTTATTAGAGGACCTTATGCTTCTATGTATACTGTTCGTCCCTGGACGATCAGGCAGTATGCCGGCTTCTCAACGGCCGAAGAGTCAAACCGGTTTTATCGGGACAATTTATCTAAAGGACAAAAGGGTCTTTCCATTGCTTTTGATCTGGCCACCCACCGAGGGTACGATTCAGATCATCCACGGGTTAAAGGTGACGTGGGAATGGCCGGAGTGGCGATCGACTCCATTCTCGATATGCGCATTCTTTTCCAAGGGATTCCCCTGGATCAAATGTCAGTGTCGATGACGATGAATGGTGCCGTTGTTCCCATTCTTGCTTTGTTTATTGTGGCCGGAGAAGAGCAGGGAGTAACTCCCGATAAACTTACCGGCACAATTCAAAATGATATTCTCAAAGAATTCATGGTGAGAAACACCTATATCTACCCACCAGAACCATCCATGAGAATTATTGCTGATATTTTTAGTTATACTTCTAAATTTATGCCGAAGTTTAACTCCATATCTATTTCTGGTTATCATATGCAGGAAGCAGGTGCGACTGCTGACTTGGAGCTCGGTTACACTCTGGCCGACGGTCTTGAATATTTAAGGACCGGTGTTAAGACAGGTTTAGACGTTGATAAATTTGCTCCTCGTCTTTCCTTCTTTTGGGCGATTGGAATGAATTACTTTATGGAAGTGGCCAAAATGAGAGCGGCACGACTTTTATGGAGTAAGATCGTAGGCGACTTTCATCCCAAAAATGCTAAGTCAGAAGCCTTAAGAACCCACTCTCAGACTTCCGGTTGGAGCTTAACTGCTCAGGATGTCTTTAATAACGTCACCAGAACAGGTATTGAAGCTTTGGCCGCAACTCATGGACATACCCAAAGCTTACACACCAATTCTCTGGATGAAGCTCTTGCTTTACCTTCAGAATTTTCTGCCCGCATTGCTCGTAACACTCAGATTTTTATTCAAACAGAAACTGATACTTGTGATGTTATTGATCCATGGGGTGGAAGTTACTTCGTAGAAAGTTTGACTCAAGAACTGGCCCTGAAGGCTTGGGCCCATATCGAAGAAATTGAATCTTTAGGGGGAATGTCCCGCGCGATCGCCAAAGGCATTCCAAAGATGAGGATTGAAGAAGCGGCGGCTCGAACTCAGGGAAGAATTGACTCTGGTGTTCAGCCAATCGTAGGAGTGAATCTTTACACCCGAGAAAAAGATGATGTTCCAAATATTCTGCAAGTTGAGAATTCACAAGTTCGAGAAGCGCAAATACAGCGTTTAAAGAAACTAAAAAGTGAGAGGAATGAGAATCTGGTTCAGGAAAAACTCAATGCGATGACCCAAGCCGCTCGTTCGGGAGAAGGAAATCTTCTCGCCTTGGCCGTTGAAGCTGCACGAGCTCATGCGACTGTAGGAGAAATGTCCCTTGCCATGGAAAAAGTATTTGGTCGCCATCAAGCTGAAATAAAAACCATTCAGGGTGTATACTTAAAAGAAGTTCAACAAGGAAAATATGACGTGAAAGAGCTTCAAGAATTGATTGAAAAATTCCAGAAAGCTGAAGGACGACGTCCTCGTATCCTCATCGCCAAGATGGGACAGGATGGACATGATCGTGGACAAAAGGTTATTTCCACGGCCTTCGCTGATTTAGGGTTTGATGTTGATGTGGGTCCTCTTTTCCAAACACCGGAAGAGACCGCTCGTCAGGCATCCGAAAATGATGTTCATATCATTGGGGTTTCTTCGCTCGCCGCTGGCCATTTGACTTTGGTTCCTGAACTTAAAGCTGAGCTCAAAAAGCTTGGGCGTGAAGACATACTAGTTTCTATCGGTGGGGTTATTCCACCACAAGACTACGACAAGCTTTATAAAATGGGTGTAGCGGGGATTTTCGGTCCAGGGACTGTGATTGCTGAGTCTGCAAAAAGCCTCATCCTAAAATTAAATGAATCATTGGGACATAAATGAGAAAAGTTTTAGGGTTAAAAGATTTTGAGGAAGGGATTTTAAAGCAAGATCGTTCGATCCTCGCCCGTGCCATTACCCTGGTTGAATCCTCTCACCCTGATCATCAAAAACTTGCCCAGGAACTTTTAAAAAAACTCTTACCAAAAACTGGTAAGTCTAAGCGTGTAGGTATCTCCGGCACACCTGGAGTAGGGAAATCTACCTTCATTGAAGCTTTCGGAAAACTTCTAACTTCTCAGAAAAAAACAGTGGCGGTACTTGCGGTAGATCCAACCTCTCAAGTAAGTGGAGGTTCAATTCTAGGGGACAAAACTCGCATGAATGAACTCGCCATTGATGAGATGGCCTTCATCCGTCCCAGTCCTTCCGGGGAAACTCTAGGCGGAGTTGCCCGAAGAACCCGTGAATCCATGCTACTTTGTGAAGCCTTCGGCTTTGATTATGTGCTTGTTGAAACCGTCGGGGTGGGCCAGTCTGAGACGACTGTAGCTCAGATGGTTGATCTATTCGTGATGCTTCTTCAGCCTGGCGCGGGTGATGACCTCCAGGGGATTAAGCGCGGGATTTTGGAAGTCGTCGATATGGTTGTAG
>JAEYUK010000059.1 GCA_023432655.1 Pseudomonadota bacterium
GCCCTCAGATCACCCCTTAAATTTAAAAAATATTCTGGCCATGGACTTTGGCGAAAAGTTTATCGGTGTCGCCACTTATTGCGTGAATCGAGATCCCTATCCAACTCCTTATGGAAGGATTCAGAACACTGGGCCAGAAGCGGTGATCAAGGAATTAAAACGCATCATTGATGATGAGTTCATAGAACTGATCGTTATCGGACTCCCTCATCTGACAGATGGGAAAACAACTAGCACCACGCAAAAAGCACAGAGTTTTATCAACTTTATAAGAGATCATTTTACTCTCCCTATAGAAGCTCAGGATGAAACTCTTTCGACTTTTGAAGCAGAATCACGGATGAAAAACTCGCCCCGCTATAATTTCCAAGTAGATCTGAAACAAATTGATGCTGTTGCAGCAAGTGTAATTTTAGAAGATTTTATTCGCCGCACGAAGCACTCAATTGGTCTATAATCTTAGGATGAAAAAATTTCTGATTTTTACAGTTACCCTTATTTTATTGGCCCTTATTGGAAGTGGTATTCGTCTGGCAATGATTTTTAATCAGACCTATACAGGACCTGATAAAATTTTTGTGGTTCATAATGGAGATACTTTTGGGCGTATCAATCAACGTCTCTTTAATGAGGGTCTAATTCCCGACAAAAGGATGTTCCACTACTACGCTAAATACAAAGACGTGCTCACTAAATTTCGAGCGGGTAGTTTCACCATTCCTCGAGGGGCCAATCTCAGACAAGTGCTCGACACTTTAGTGTATGGCCAACCGAATCTGACCAGCATCACCATCCCTGAAGGGAAAAATATGTATGAGATTGCCAGAATTTTTGAAAATTCGGGAATCACTAAAGAAGCTGATTTTTTAGAAGCTGTTCAACACCCCGATCTGATTTCTAAACTAAGTATTGAAGCTGCCTCGCTTGAAGGATACTTATTTCCTGAAACCTACCGTTTCGCTCCCAACACGCCAGCTAAAATCGTAGCTAAAAGCATGATTGATCTCTTCAACGAGCGGACAAAAGATTTGGATTTCAATCATCCATTCCTGAATAAACACCAGGTCATCATTCTGGCTTCAGTAGTTGAAAAAGAAACAGGTGCAAAATTTGAACGTCCAACGATTGCGGGAGTTTTTACGAATCGTTTAAAGAAAAGGATGAGACTTCAATCTGATCCAACCACGATATATGGAATCTGGAGCCGTTACCAGGGTAACATCAGGAAGGCCGACTTGTTAGAAACGACTCCTTATAATACCTATAAAATTCCCGCTCTTCCTAAAGGACCAATTTCTAACCCGAGCTTAGAGGCCATCCAAGCTGTTCTAAATCCGGAAGAACACAGTTACCTTTATTTTGTGAGTAAAAATGATGGGACCCACGTTTTCTCGAAAACGTACAAGGATCATAATAAAGCAGTGGAAGATTTTCAAAAAAATACCAAGGCACGCCAAGGGAAGAGCTGGAGAAATTTAAAACAGTGAGCACTCTTCGGACATATTAGGGAATGTTAAGTTATCTATACTGTTCCACATCCAGAGTATGGATTTCTTGTCTGAACGAAGCTGTTTAAGCGAGAATTGAACGAAAAAAGGCTTTTCTGCTTCTTCCTCAACCACCCCAGAAACTCGACCGTTGCTATCCATTTGTTTTATGTACTTAATTACAGGCAGTGTAATGTTGAAAACGTAATTATTTCTAACATTGCTTAAAGTTGATAACCAATTCTTCAGTGGATTAAAACATCTTGGAAGGATATTGGTCACCTGGACATTATCTTTGGTCACATATTTCACATCAAACTTAACATATTTCGATTTAGACTCTAAAGCTTCTTTAAGTTGATTCTTTGGACCTTCAAATAGAAGCCCGAATGAAGTCATTTTGCCTCTCAATTCTGCAATTGCATGATCAGAGATTTCTTTCATGCACTCTCTTTCATCAAGCATTTCTTCATCATCAACAAGAGGAGCGCAGGCGAAGTTTGTTCCATGGGCCATTTCTTTCAGTGGTTCAGAAAGCCAGCCGAAACTATTAATACTATCTTTGAGCTTCTTCGAGATTCCTTTAGAAATCATCCCTCTAATTTTTCCCTGATTATCTAGAACCGGAGCACCAGTGCTACCAAGGGTAAGACCACAATCCGCAAACAACATATTGGGAGAAGAAACATGGGAAGCAAGAGGGTTGATATAATTATTATGAATTGCCTGACAGGTGGTCTTTTTAATTAAGGCTGCATAACTTCCCTGTTGATCCACCATCCAGGCATTGAAGGTTCGGTTATTTGGAATTCCATCTCGACTAATACTGGCCTTCCGGCGGTGAGTGAGAGGCCTTTCCAAGGCCAGGAAGCTTACATCGTCATGCCAAAGGTTAGGGTCTTGTCCGACGAGAGGTGAAAACTTGATGACTTCTTTACACCCTACCCTTTCTGCTTCCCGGTTAAAGGTCTTAGGAAAGAAAATAAATATATCCCCGCTGCAGTCCTGACCCTCCCTTCTCATCAGAGATGGCAGACAGCTTGAACTCGTCGCAATAGTATTTGAATCAGTAAGAAAGCCTGTGCAATAGCGATAATTATTCACGCTATCAACGACTACAATTTTCGCCAAATAATTAGGACAGTAAGAGTTGGATTCACAAGCAACGGATTGCTTCTCCATAAATTTCTCAATGTCTGTACTCACTGGCTGCTGATTAATTTCGCTTCCGCCCACCGTTTTGGTCTTGGCCTTTTTCCCGCAGGAAACGGAAAGCACCAAACAGAAGCAACAGGCAAAAAAGCTTAATCGGGAGAGAATGGATTGAAACATCAGAAACTGCCCTCTGAGGGAGCAACACCTGTAAATATCATTTGTTTACAAATGTTTCGACAAAAGACAAGTCTGTTTTGCTTAGCAGCATAAATTCTTGTTTTTGTTAAAGTCATACTTCAGCTTAACGAGACAAAAGCAGATTTGTCAAACCGATGGGAGTCTTTAAAGGCAATATTGCGGAACTCTTGAGTGAATTTCTGGTAAAATATTGCCGATAAATAGGGTCACTTGAGCTGGACCGCTTGAACCTTTAAAATGGAAGAGGTTCAGGAAACCGTTGAAGGTCCATTATTTATTGTTTCATCCGAGGAGGATCCTGTGGATAAGAAGAAATTAGAACATTATAAAGAACTGCTATTAAAGCAACGTCAGCAGATTCTTAACGTGGGCCTACTTAATAAATCTGAAGACTTACATGTTGCCGAAGAGGACCTATCCGATGAAACGGATTTAGCTTCTTCGCTTATACAACAACAATTAAACTGCACAATCCGTGATCGCGAATACGCCAAACTTCGCCGCATCGATATGGCCCTGGAAAGAATCGCTGAAGGGACTTATGGCCACTGTGAAGAATGCGATGAAGAAATCAGCGCAAAGCGTTTGGAGAACCAGCCATGGGCCGAACTTTGTATCCAACATGCTGAAGAAAAAGAACGCGAGGAATCTCAAATCTGGCGACAGGCCTAAATCATTTAAATTCTATGAATCAAGGGGCCCAAGTGGGCCCTTTTTTTTGTCTATAATATAGACGGACCCTGTAGAAAAGACATCCTCTCCCCCATCTCCTGCCGTTCAGGATTATCATCCCCATAAATGAAATTTTCACAGGCCTTTCTCTTCATAGGACTTTATATGGCGACTACCTTAACCGGGTACACGAAATCATATGATAGCTTTTGTTTTCAGGAGCACATCCGGGAGTCGATCGCTATTAATAAAGAACGAAAACAGGTTTACGCGGATCTGACAGATGGCCGCTCTAATAAAATTTTTAACCTCTTAATTAGTTATGAATACCTCACACTGGCGCCTGCTGCAGTTTTTGATCTAAAGGCGCTGTCCTACCAGAAGAATGGAATGGATTTATTCTGCCACGAATTTATGAGCATGATGCGTACTCCGAAATTTCAACCCGAAAATAAAATTATTCCTTCAGAAAAGTTCAGGCCATTTGACTGGAAATTTTATAAAACCCGTATGAATGAAGCTCTAAAACATCGGGACTTAAGTGAAGTCAGAAAGACATCAATTGAAGCCCTATTGGATCTAAAGTCGCAACCACATTATTACTGCTTCTCCCGGCATCTTTTTGAATCGATTTATCGTTTTGCCTTCTTTGCTCCACTAAGAGCGCAGCAAGCTCAGGACATGGAGCTAAAAGATCCAACTGACTTGATGTTTAAAGTGATGAAGCTTCACTTATTAGGCTTAAAAGATTCTCACCGCATAGACCTTTGGTCCCAGCCCATTCAAATGAGTGGTATCCCGATTTTATGCAGTGAAATTCCAGACCTGCTTTTTGATCTGGATGCTCCGGAACTTTCTGAATTAAAAAAGAAACAGGACTAATTATATGACACAAATATCAGTTTATTTAAACCCACATGCTTCTCAGGCCCTTCATACATTTCAAGCGGAAGAAATAAAAAAATATTTTTTCCGCCAGGAGATTCGCTTCAATAATCCGGGGAGTGAAGAAGAGTTGGTGAACCTCATTAAAAAAGATCGGGAAGAAGGTGTTGATTGTATTTTCTCCATCGGAGGAGACGGCACGGCCCACACTATCGCTCAAAACTTGATTGGAAGTAAGACCAAGCTCCTGGTGCTACCGGGAGGGACAGCTAATGATCTGGCACATGAGCTGGGTACAAATTCCAACCTTAGAAAACTTGCTAATATTTTCCATTCCCGCACCACTCGTGAAGTGGACATCATCAATGTTAATGGCCGTTACCTCGTCACCAATGGCGGTGTCGGAATTGCTTACAAAGTCGCTCAGGAAGTTAATCTTCTCCGCAAGAAGACTTCAATCTTTAAGTCTTTCCTTAAAACCGCTGGAAAGAATGCTTACTCCCTCATGTTCGTAAAGCAGATGCTTGCTTCAGAGTTTGAGCTTCACAACGTCTATATTGATTCTCCCGATCTGCCTCTGCTGGAGAAGAGAGTGAAGTCCCCACTGATACTCGTTAATAACCAACCACATTTGGCAGGAAAATTTCCGGTGGCCCCTCAGACGAGAAATGATGACGGAAAATTTAACGTGACTATTTTCCTCCACACGAATCGTTTAGACTTTATTAAATCAGCCTCATCTTTCCTTATGGGACAATTTCCCGAGGATGATAAAAAGATCATTCATTTTGAAACCGACAGTTTAAAAATGATGTCAACTGACGATAAGGAATTAAGCTTTTTTGGAGATGGTGAAAACTTTAGGCCGTCAAAAGAACTTGATATTTCCATCATTCCGAAAGGATTGGTGGTTTACTCTAACAACGAGGATCTGGAGTTTTGCCAGAGTTATTCACTGGACATGATTCCAATTATTCAATGAAAATTTTAATTACCGGGGCGACAGGTTTCATAGGTAAAAGACTTTCAGATAAACTTCTGACTGATGGCCATGAAATCTATGTTCTGGTCAGAAAGCAGAGCTTCGAGAAAGCACGACAAATCTTCCAAAATAAAGATAAGGTGCATTTCATTGTTGGAGACATTTCTAATAATGATGTGCTGGAAACCGTCGGAGGAGTTGAAACTCTGCCTGACGACATTGAAAGTGTCATTCACCTGGCAGCAGTTTATGATTTAGAGACCGACGTTGCAACCGCCTACTCCCATAATGTAGTAGGGACTCAAAATATTATTTATCTCATCCAGCGGATGAAGAATCTAAAGTATTACCACCATATCAGTACCTATGCAGTGAGCGGGCTCTACGATGGAGAATTCGGGGAAGAGCAAATAGATTCAAAATCAGAATTCCCTGAGTTTTATTCCCGAACTAAAATGCAGGCGGAACATCTCGTACGTAATGCAAACTTAAAGAATACGAAGGTTAGAATTTATCGTTTAGGAATCATCATCGGTGACTCCCAAAGTGGTGAGATGGACAAAATCGATGGTCCTTACTACTTTCTTCGTTTTTTCAATGTGCTCGCGAAAATCAATGATAATGTTCCTCTAAAAGTTCTGCCATTAACCTGCCATGCCAATTCAACTTTACCGCTATTACCGGTAGATACTCTGACTGATTGGCTACGTGAGATGATTTCAAAACCAACAGATCATAAACAGAGATGTTATCATCTAATACCTGATGAAAAAATCTTAGTGACTCGTTTTGTGGAAAAGACTCTCAAACTCTATGGCATCAATTTGAAAGTCATAAGGATTCCGTTTCCAAAGCTTTACGCGAGAGTCATGCCGCTTCTAAGTATTCCTAAAGAAGTCATTCCCTATATGATGTCAAAGACCAGTTATAGTAAGTCCCAGATAAAAAAAGATTTTCCGCAGCTTAAAGCGCCATTACTCAAAGATTACCTACCCGTCATTGTTAAGGCCGCAAGAGAGATGTTCCCATGAAAGAAATCATCATGATCGCTTTTGGCTCGGCCAAAGAAAATTTTGATGAACAGATTACCCTCCTGGGGGAAACATTTCGGGTGAAGAGGTTAGGTGTCGACTTCCATTTTGAACTGGCGGTTGAACTCATAAAAAAATACCGGCATCAGTGTGACATTCTTTGTTTTTCCGGCTTTCCGATTGATATCAAACTCGACGGAAAAATTCATATTCACGAACAAACAAAAGCATTGAGAAAAGCCGCAGGAGACACGCCCTGGACAGATGGCGGAAACCTTAAATTCATGGCCCTCCCCTTATTTTTAAAAAACCTCGCCATGAAGGAACCCTTCCTCTTTAAAGGAAAAAGCATCGCCTTCTATTCAGGTATTGTGCAATGGGATTACCTTCCGACTTATCAGGAATTAAGTGAGGATCTCATTTTTGCAGATCCTTATTCATTAACCGGTATTCCTGCTATTGTGCGGGGACTTAATTCATTTAAAAAGATGGCCGGCAAAGTAAGCCCTATCCTTAAACGCATTAATCTTGAACATCTTAAAGAAAAAGATTTTCAGCACAAACTGACAAAGGCCCCAACGATGAAGCCTTTTTTTGATGCGGATATCTTTGTCTTAAATGAAACTCAAATGGAGTATTTAAAACTCCAGGACCTCACCGGTAAGACCGTCATCTTAGATCAGATCGATAATTTTTCCCGAAAACAGCTCGATGAGGCCAATGCCGACAGAGTTTATAGCTGCTTCCCGGATTTTGTGAATATGCCTCACCTGGGTTTTTCCGGTCTTGAGGCCATTCTCCTGGCCCACCTGGAGAAAAATAAACTGGATCAGGATGATCTTCTGGAGATCATTACCCATCTGAAAATTCGTCCTGAAATTTATATTCCTAAATCGCAAAAGACCAATACAGTAGAACGCTTTTCATTCGTGGTTCACCCCCTTCAACGGTCCCAGCTCTTCATGATTCCTTTAATAAAACCATTGGAAGGGACACCCTTGGGTGCCAAAATCGAAGACGCCATGAAACATGCTCCAGGATATTTTTACGGGAAAGTCACCGGCATTAAATCAGATTTTAATGGCAAAGAAGTTGAAGGTGATTTATTTGCTCTTCCCATGACTCCTAAAGTGATGATGAAACAAAAACCAGAAAAGGTTTACGATGCTCTTCATAAGATCTGCCAGGAGGCCCATAAAAAAGGTTCAAAAATAATCGGGCTAGGTGCTTACACTAAGATTGTCGGTGATGCCGGGGTGACAGTGAATGATCACTCTCCTATTCCAGTGACCACCGGAAATTCTCTCTCGGCTTCTGCAACTCTTTGGGCCGCAAGTTTTGGCGTAGAGAAAATGGGACTCGTCCATAAAGAAAAAGGTGTGTACCAGGGAACCGCTATGGTGATCGGTGCCACAGGAAGTATTGGTAAAGTTTGTGCCCGGATTCTCACTAATCAGTGGAAACGAATTGTCGTCTCCGCTCCTAGACCCTATAAAATTTTGGAACTCATTGCTGAATTAAAAAAACAGAATCCAAATACAGAAGTGATAGGAACGAGTAATCCTGATAAATATTCTGATGAATGCGATCTGATCGTCACTTCAACTTCAGCTCAGGGTGAAGCCGTTCTGGATATAATGAAAGTAAAACCCGGTTGCGTGATTTGTGATGTCAGTAGGCCATTCGATATTGGTCTGGAAGACGCTTCCAAACGACCTGATGTTTTAGTTATTGCCAGTGGAGAGGTGGCACTCCCTGGAGATGTGAAAATCGATAAGAGTATTGGTCTTCCGGGAAACATTGTATATGCCTGTCTGGCAGAAACCGCTCTTCTCGCTCTGGAAGGACGGCATGAATCTTTCAGTTTATCTCGGGATCTTTCCTATGAACGGGTCTGTGAAATTGATCAGCTGGCCCGTAAGCATGGTGTCCGTTTGGCAGCAGTCATGGGCCATACAGGAGAGATAACGGATGAGGAAATTGCCTTATGTCGAAAGCATGCCGAGAAGGCGCGGCTTAAGTCTTCTGTAAAAGCTGAACCTGATACATCTGAACCAGTTCCTCAGAAATAATAGCCTGATACTCTTTGGTGACATCTTTAAAGCCTCTAATGTCGGTATTTTCAGTTTCTCTGAGATAAAAACGATTCACAATCATTCCGCCAGAGGACATATTCCGGGCGAGCATCTGGATGTAATTCCGTTCGATATCTCCAGATAAATAACTTGGAACATCACTCAGAGAAATAAAATCGTATTTCGTTTCTTCCTTTCTCTCGAAAATAGAGCCTTGTTGATAAACTGGGGAACAAGTGGAATTTTTAATTTTATTGAAAAGCTCCTCACTAAATTCAATCGGAAGTCCCTCCTCATGAAGTATTTTGCCGCAAAGACAAAGTTGTAAGAAATGGCTCTTTTTAATTTCTAGGTTAAATAAACGATCAAAGGCTCCGTGGTAATAATCAAAATAAGATAAAGGGGAGTTTTTCTGGATAAAACTTCCTTTATAGAGAAGAGAATTAAACATCGCCTTATTACCGACGATCTTTAAGAGGAGGCTCCAACGGATGCCTTTAATATTATCTTCATAAAACTTATAGGGATTGGAAGCAGTAAACACTCCTTCCCTTACCTTTTGAGGGAAAAGGAGTTTTGTGAGCTTGGAAAAAGTAATAAATGTCTTCTCCCACTTCCCCCAATACAAAGGAGGAACTCCGGGGTTATTCTTAAGGTGAAACTGAAAGAACTGTTTAAACTTATCATCTAGTTTGAGTTGATTAAAAATGGCTTCCGTTTCGTGACTATTCTCACTGGTCCAGAAACTGATCGCGTTAGAGCGGGTCAACTGTTTAATTGTTTCAAGCTTTAATTCGATCAACATCAGCTGATCGGAAGAGACATCGACGATGCGTAACTCCTCTGGATTTCCAGCAAGAAATGGAAGGGCGCGAGAACCACTTCCTCCCACAGTGAGAATTTTTCTGGAGTTTAACTTCTGGATGAGCCGGTACTCCATGTAAGTATCTTCATTGGCCATGGAGTAATTTAAATTTTGAAAATAATTTTGTGTCATAAATTCCTAATAAGTAAAATTCACGTCCAGTAGAAATCGATCTTGATTACGAAAGAAACCAAAGAGTTGAGTGTCGTTTTTTTCACCATGGATATTGTCGTAGGTCACACTGTACTTCCAGTCAGAAAACTCGAAGGATGATTTCAATTGAATCCATGAATCATCATGAGAGAAATTCCTAAAGTACATCACCTGAGGCTTCCACCATTTATGTCCGGTGTATTCAGAACGAACTCCAAAAAAATGTCTCTCAGTAGAAAAGTCGGCCTGACCTTGAATCCCTAATAGAAAATCATCGTAAGTGCGGTCAATTCCCGCCAGGATTTGAAAATGGTTTTCTTTTTCAAAATTTATGAGATCTTTCTGAACCAAGTCATCAAAAGTAAAAAGAGCATCTCCTCTAATAACCCAATCATTCCAGACGTAACTCGCAGAGGTTCCCAGGGAATCGACTAAATGATGAGTCGCTTCCGCCTTAAAGGACGTAAGAGATGTTGGCTTAAGTGTTTGGAAAGTAGGACGGCTAAAATGGTGGTAGTACAAAAGACTAAAATCCAGTCCATTGTCAAAAAGGTACTGTAAGCGTGTTCCGTATTCGAGGTCTTTAAACCAGGGGCGATCAACCACGCCTCCTCGGTACTGAACGAAATCGGGAGTGGGATCAAAAGCAGAATCTTGGTACGGAAGACGATCCCCATTAGGCCAAAGAGTCAGCATGAACTGCATCTGAAACTTATTCCATTTGATGGTATCGTTGATTCCGAAAACAGAGCGCTTTGACCAGGAAAGATCATTAAAAATGAACTCCGAATAATCCCGGGGATTGGCCACATCCAAAAGCTGAAGACCAAATGTTTCTGAAAAGCGGTAGCGTAGAAAACCAATCTGGAAACTATTATTATTGGTAAAAAACTCTACCGAGGCATCCAGGGGATCAATGATCACGCGCTCATCACTGGAAGTGTAATCTAAAACCCGAACTTTTAATTTCTTTCTTATCCCAAGTTTTTCACCAAAAGCTTCAGAGGAGTATTCAGGGATATAGTAAAGGAAGGTGTTATCCGCCTTCCCACTTTCTGTAAAATAACTACTCCTAGCTCCCAGAGTTAGGCTTCGTTCTGAAAAGTCCTGCCCCCATGAGAGTAAAGGGAATAAAAGTAGAAGAAAAATCATTCAAGGCTCTTCTCGTTAAACATACTATCCGGGAAGGCCTTATTTTCCATTTTCTCAATCAAGATATTTGAGAACTGATCTTTCTTTAAATTATCTACGATATGAATTTTACGAGGGCGCATCATACCGAGAGTATTCTGATAATCCTCATAGGTGGCAGTCTTGATCACTTTCCCAGAAAGGGTCAAGAACTCGGCCTTAAGAGGTCGTTTATCTTTGGCATCAACCCACACTCTAATTTTGGAGTAAGTCAGACCTGTTTTTTTTGCCTCTAAAAAGAGCTCCCACTCCTTAGCATCCTTCTTTTCCACTTTATAAGAATAGTCTCCGGCCCATCTCATACGGGAAATATCTCCGTTGGCCGCTTCTCCGGTTAATTTCTGATTGAGTGAAACTCTTACCGAACGCCTGATATTTGGGACGTAGACCCACATATTTTCACCGATCATAAGCATATTGCGCCCAAGGTTTTTCTTAGGTGCCAGGACTTTAATAAGAGTTTTATCGTTTCCTTTCAGATAGACCAGAAAGCTTGCGTCTTCTTCTTTAGGCGAAACGATTCTCACCTGCATAAGATAAGCATCACTGGGGTTTCGGTATTTATCTACTTCTTCCAAAAGATCCGCGCTGAAAGCGGAAAAGCTCAGAAGAAATAATAATAAACCCAGGAAAGATAACTTCATATTAACCTCTAAGTAACTCAGTGATTGGCAGTTTGAGAATTCTTTTTCCGGCCATTGCTGTTCCAATGACACTGGAAAATATTCCAATCAAATAACAAACGGGAATAAACGATGCCTGTAACTCTACAAATGTTGTAAATTGTCTGGTGATCCCTGGGCCCGGCGGCATCTGAATCCCTTGTGAGAGGATAGTCCAGTTACATAGATAAGAGAGCACTACCCCGATCGTCGCCCCCAAAAAACCAAGGAGTAAACTTTCAGTCAGAAGTAAAGTCATGACTTCATTATGGGAGTCCCCATTGGCGCGGAGATTACCGATCTCTCCTTTTCTCTCCTGGATAATCGTGCTTACCGTATTAAAGATTCCGAGCACAACAATCACGACGATCACGATGAAGATGAAACCAAATTGAGCTTGAAGGAAATCCACAGAGTTTTGGTAATAAACTTTATCCAGGACGTTAAAGGGAGTGGCTTCAAAATTTGGATTCTGGTTTACCCAAGACTCCAGATTTGGCCAGTCTTCTAGATGCTTGAGCCCTAAAGCAATCGTTTCAACTTTGTTGGTATCTAAAAGTTCCTGTGCCTTAGTTAATTGAATTCTAAAAAAAGTATCATCAAAGCTTTTCATTCCCGCGAAGAAAATCCCGGTCACATAAACATCAATAGCATTAAGACTTCCAGCATTGGTGTTAGCGAGGACAGTGACCCGATCCCCCACTTTCACCTTTAAAGCTTCGGCCAGGCCTTTTCCGAGAATGATCCCCTCTTCTTCGTCTGAAAGTATTTTCCCTTCAATGACATTTAAAGTCGTGAAGAACTTCGACTCACTTATTCCATCCACTCCTTCTCCGGCACCGGAGAGAGTTTTTTCGCCGTTATTTAAAAGCGCATAAAAAGAAATTCGAGGAAAGACAAATTCAACTTCCGGACGTTGTTTTAATTCTTCGACGAAGGATGAATCGGGACT
>JAEYUK010000099.1 GCA_023432655.1 Pseudomonadota bacterium
TTTAAAGAGTGCTGACTTTTTTAATGTCGAAAAATACCCGACCATTAATTTTGCATCGAAAAGTTTTAAGAAGGATGGAGATGACTTAAAGATCACAGGAGATCTTTCCATTCACGGTGTAACAAAAGAAGTCGAACTTAAAGTTGAAGGACCAACAGAGGAAATTAAAGATCCATGGGGAAATATTAAAATTGGAGCTTCAGGCACGACTAAGATTAAAAGAAAAGAATTTGGTCTAAGCTGGAATGCGGCCCTTGAGGCCGGTGGGTTCATGGTCGGTGATGATGTAAATATCACTTTAGAAGTCCAATTCGTAAAACAGGCCTAGGTCTTCTGGGAGATGTCCATGAAAACAAGAAGAAAATTCATTCTGGCCATCTCCGCTTTGACTGCAGGATGGATAGGCAGGAAGTTATTCACAACTCCTGCCTTCGCGCTTAAGGGAGGTCACATGTTTACCATCAGAAGATCAAACGAACGAGGTTTTGCTAACCACGGTTGGTTAAAATCCCGCCATACTTTTTCATTTGCTGATTACTATGATCCTAAACACATGGGCTTCAAGTCCTTAAGAGTTATAAACGAGGACCGCATAGACGGTGGAACCGGCTTTGGCGCTCACCCTCACCGGGATATGGAAATCATCTCCTACGTCATTAGCGGCGCTTTGGAGCATAAAGACTCCATGGGGAACGTGGCCCAGATTAAACCGGGGGAAGTTCAACGAATGAGCGCTGGAACTGGAGTTGTTCACTCGGAGTACAATGCTTTTCCTAATGAAGAGACTCACTTCTTTCAAATCTGGATTCTACCTAACCAAATGGGAACAACCCCTGGTTATGGCCAAAAATCATTTGAAGAGAAGATTCATTCAGAAAAAATGGCATTAGTTGTCTCTCAGGATGGTCGTGATGGTTCAATTACCATTAAGCAGGATGCGGACATGTACATCTCCAGATTAAAAGAAAAAGAGACAGTAGAATTCAACCTTAAAGCTGGCCGTGGAGCATGGGTACAAATAGTAAAAGGTAAGATCAGAATTGGTGACGAGGAATTATCGACCGGAGATGCGCTTTCAACCACAGAGGCACAACTATTAAGTTTTAAGGCCCTTGAGGACTCAGAATTTATCTTGTTTGACCTGTAAAATGATGTTTATTTTAGGGCCTTTAAAGCACGAAGGATAGATACCGGAGGTCTTCCCCACAAAATGCGAAATTTATCCTTTAAACTCAGTTGCCCCTGGTAAAATCGCTCAATCAACTCCTGTGGAAGAGTGTAAAAGCGCTCAAGCATCACGTACCTTTTATCTGGACGAGAGGCCTTAAATAACATGCGATTAAGTAAACTTAAGTAACCAGATTGAATATAAAACTTCTCATCGTAAAGATTAAGAATTTTCTTCCATTCCTCGCCATCAATCCGCTCATGTTCGGCGAGGGCCTGGACTCGCTCCAAAGTTTGGGGGAAGGTATAACCGGTCACTGGTTGGTAAATGCCGGAGGATGCTCCTAATTTTAGAAGTGATGTTTTACTAGACCGATCGATTTTCAAAGCGAGTGGCAACGATCCCTGCTCTTCTCTCATGATTAAATCTAATTCCCAGTCCTGATCCTCGAGATATTTTAAAATTTCTCTTTTAACTGTTTCTGCATCCAAATGGGGGTTATTGGAGTAGTAAGTGTCTTCAATCAACAGTTCATTTTCATTCCAGGGAAGGATATAGATAAAACGATAACCATCAGTCTGTGGAACACGGACATCTTTTAACCGCACACTTTGAAGCCCATGCGGCTTCTTTAAGCGTACATCAAGTCCAAGAAATTTTTGATAACCAAATTCCCCATGGGGATTCTTCTCCCAACCACGAGCATCAACAACGCAAGAAGCATGAAAAATGGTTCCATCTTCCAGCGTGACGGTAGAGGAATCCAAAAATTTAATTTTTTGATTCAGACGAATGGAATTTTTATGTTTATCTGTCAGTCGCTCATGAAAGTCTTCCGAACGAATAGCGAAATATTCACTCTCAAGCTTTCGATAATACTTAGGAAAGAAGACTTCATAAGAAGGCCAACTTTTCGAAATAAGGCGCATTAACCACTCTGAGTTAGGAGATATCACATCAGAGGAATGAAAGCACCAAGTGTGATTTCCTCCCAACACCCCACTTTTCTCAAGAAGAAGCACACGCGCTTTGGGATGATAATGACTTAAGGCCTCTAACAAGAGTCCACCGGCAAGTCCTCCACCAACAATCACGCAATCCCAAAAATTCTCATTCACTTCTGTTTTCATAATTTACAAATATCTTACCTTGGGTTAGCAATTTATCATGAATCATTTCGAAAAGTATGAGTCTTATATTCCTTTCGATTTATTGGTGCCTGGAAACTTTCTGGTCGCATTTCTCTGTCTCACTTTCATCGTCATCTTCCGCTACTTCTTACTAACTTTGCTCTTTTATGTGCCCTTTTATAAACGAACATCCCACTGGACACAAAAACGGCAAATTTACTCAAAACTTCCGGATCACAAGGCACAGCTCTTTGAGATCAAATGGTCCCTGGTGACTTCCGTGATTTTTGGAGTGTCAGGAATTCTTTTAGGAGTATTCTGGCAACTTGGTTGGGCCAGATTTTACCTCAGGTTTGATCAGTACGGTTGGACTTACCTTTTTCTCAGTCCCTTAATCCTCTCTCTACTGCATGACCTGTACTTCTATCTTACTCACCGAATGCTTCATAT
>JAEYUK010000136.1 GCA_023432655.1 Pseudomonadota bacterium
TTCCGCATCATCTTTGATGTTGAGCACATTAATAGCATCAGCATCAAGTACCACGGGACCAGAGAAATTATTCAGGATTTCTAATACCAACGCCCGGGCCCGAAGAGAACGGGCAAGACCCGGACCAATAACAATCGAATCATACTTATTGAGACCCTTAATAAGTTTCCCCCATTTTGCCTGATCATGAGGAATGTAACCAGTCATCACTTCAGGGATAAGGCGGGAGATCAATTCCTGATATTGAGGCTCCCAGGTACAGGCCGTCACTAAACCTGCTCCCACTTTTATGGCAGCAGTGCTTGACATGACCAGGGCCCCAGTCAGCCCATGGGATCCTCCGATAACAAGCGTGTGACCAAAAATCTTTTTGTCGCCAAATTTATTGCGTGCAGGGGGAAGACTATCTTTAAGATCTTCGTCGAGTAAAAATTTATCACCGTTTTTATTAATAATGGAAATGGGAAGGCCACTTGGAATCACATTCACTTCGCCCACATGGAGAGGACCAGACGCTTGATAATAACCAAGCTTCGGAAGCCCTACTGCTAAAGTGAGGTCGGCCTTAATAGCATTTCCTTGAATTTGTCCTGAGTCGCCCTCTACTCCGGTAGGTATATCCAGAGCAATAGTATAGGCCTTCTCTTGGTTCACAAGATTGATGACATCATAGAGGAAATGAGAAAGCGGGAGTCTCACACCAGTCCCAAAAATAGCGTCGATAATGATTTTAGGAGCAGCATTATGTTGGAAATAACTTTCTAAGGCCGCAATATCATCAATAGGAGTCGCCTTAACACCATAATTGGCAGCGATTTTTAACTGTTCTTTAACTTCGGTAGAACAATCATTTTCATCAAATAATAAAAAAGCACGAGCAACATACCCCATGCTGGCCAGATGACGGGCCATGGCCAAACCTGTACCGCCATTGAATCCTTTCCCAATCAGGAATATAAGTTCACCCAGGTGAATATCTTCGCCTAGTTTATCAGCAATGGCCCGTGCCCCGAGGAGTGCCACGTTTTCAATGATAAGTTTTTCAGGGAAATTAAATTCAGTTTGAGCGATTTTTTCCAGCTCTTTCATTTCAGCATGAGTCACAATTCTCATAATTAACCTTTCAGCGGATATTTATTCATCAGTGTTAGCATCTCTTTAACCACATGCCCGAGACCGATAAAAACCGACTCAGCGATAATCCAGTGCCCGATATTATATTCTTCAAACAGCCCCTCTTCCAGAAGAGGAACCAGAGATTCAATGGTGAGACCATGTCCCGCATGATAGCCCCAACCGGCATTTTTTATTATTTTAGCACCTTCTCGATATTTTCCCAGATGATTGGTTAAATCATTTCCCTGTAAGAAATCCCGGGCGTACTCTCCGGTATGAATTTCCACTGCATCGGCCTTGAGGGTGAGGCACTTTTTGAGAACCACTTCATCACCTTCGACAAAAAGGGAAATGCGGCTGGCAGGAGAATGGGCCTTAATCTGTTCACAGGCCCTTTTAACGCGATCAAAGTTCTGCGAATCGATCACATCAAGTCCACCTTCAGTGGTTCGCTCCTGGCGCTTCTCAGGAACCAGACAAATCCATTCAGGTTTTTGCTTAATCGCGATTTCGATCATCTCATCAGAGCAGCCCATTTCTAAATTGAGCGGTAGTTTCATTTTACGGCAGACATCATGAACGGCCGGCACGTCATGATCTTGAATATGACGGCGGTCTTCCCGTAAATGGATAGTGATTTGGTGAGCCCCGGTTGCTAAGGCCACTTCAGCAGCACGAAAAACTTCAGGATAGAACTCACCACGTTGTTGGCGTAGAGTGTCCACATGGTCAATATTGACCCCCAGGCGTGCATATTTCATTGTTAACCTAATTCCTTCGAAACAACTTTTACCAGCTCATCACATAAGGAAAGGACAAGTTTCTGATCCCGGCCTTCAACCATGACTCTCGCGAGAGCTTCAGTGCCTGAATATCTTAAAAGGATGCGTCCTTCTTTACCAAGCTTATCCTCTGCCTTGACCATGGCCTCTTTGATCTCAGGCACTTCTTCAAAAGGAACCCGTTTGGCCACTCGGACGTTTTTCATTTCCTGAGGAAAAAGTTCTATTTCACTGACAAGCTCACTAAGGTCGCGGTCATAAAACTTAATGCTCTCAATGACTTTAAGGGCGCCCAGAATTCCGTCACCGGTAGTTGAATATTTTTTAAAGACCAGGTGTCCTGAAGGTTCTCCTCCAAAAAGGGCACCACTATGTCTCATGTGTTCAACAATGTAGCGATCACCCACCTGAGTGCGGATGAAATTAAGACCGTGCTTTTTAAGATAGTACTCAAGGCCAAAGTTACTCATTACGGTTCCAACAACTTCGTTGGTTGGTCCAATTTCCTGATTATCTTTTAAGAACTTACCACAAAGACCAATCAGTTTATCCCCGTGAATGATAGTTCCGAAATGATCGACGATGGTTAACCGGTCGCCGTCACCGTCTAAACAAACTCCAAGATCGGCCCGATACTTCTTCACAGCATCAGCACAGGCCTGAGGATAAAGAGCTCCACAACCGTCGTTGATATTAGTTCCGTTCGGAGTATTCCCCAGGGCAATGACTTCTGCTCCCAATTCTTCAAAGACCGTAGGACCAAGCTTATAGCCGGCCCCATTGGCGCCATCGACGACAATTCTTAAACCTTCAAGGGAATATTGTGGAGAGAGAGCGGCCTTAGTATGAACGATGTAACGGCCAATAACCTCATCAAGACGTTTAGCATTACCGAGTTGGGCCCCGACCTTTTGAGGAATGAGGGTTGGATCAAGGATCATTTTCTCCAATTCAAGTTCGATTTCATCTGGAAGTTTATGTCCAGTGCGGTCAAA
Source organism: Pseudomonadota bacterium (assembly GCA_023432655.1). Lineage (GTDB taxonomy): Bacteria > Bdellovibrionota > Bacteriovoracia > Bacteriovoracales > Bacteriovoracaceae > Peredibacter. Next base: position 2,894 of record JAEYUK010000136.1, read on the forward strand.
GATTTTAATTCCATTATCTTCAAAGGAATTATGAGAAGCAGAGATCATAACCCCTGCATCGGCCCTCATGCTCTGGGTAACAAAGGCCACCCCCGGGGTCGGCAGTGGACCGGTTAAAATCGCCCGGCCCCCCTGAGAGCAGACGCCGGCCGAGAAGGCCTGTTCCAGCATATAACAGGAAAGGCGGGTATCTTTACCAATGATAATGAGAGGCTTTTTTGAAAAGTTTTGCTGGAAATAACTGGTAACGGCCCTACCCAAAGCGAAGGCAACTTCCCCAGTCATGGGGTAGATGTTGGCCTTACCACGGATGCCATCTGTTCCAAACAATTTACGACCTGACATAGATGACTCACTTTAAGAATGAAACTAGTTTTTAATATATCATTTTATTCGATATTCACAATAATGCTCTTAGGACTTATCTCCAGGAGGTGCATTGAAGGCGGAAGTATGACCTTAAGGGGAACTTCAACCCTGCCTTGTGCGTTACTAGGGATATCTGCCCACACTTGAACAGAGGATGAGACATTTGATCTGCTTTTTAAAACCTTTTCAGCAACCAAGAGCTTCACTGTCGCAAATTTCATGTTCCCAATAATCTTTCGCTTTTCTGATAGATATCTGATGGGAAGACCCTTGAGAGTTAAATTTGAACTCGAAGCCTTAAGCTGATAGTGAAACTTCACATCAAACCCGCCAGTGATCGTCATACGTTCATCAGAAAGAGCTATTTCTACCGGTACCGTTTCATGACCTGGAAGACTATCTAGCTCAATGGGACGCACGGGAATTTCTTTGAGCTTCGAAATAAGGGAACGAGGTCCATAAACTTCAACTTCAGCTGGCTCCAAACGGGTTTTTCCCAATGATAACTTATCAGGCAATTGTCCACTAAATTGAAGTTTCAAAGGAACAATCTTACTTGCCTTCTTTTCTAGTTTTATATCAAGTCGCCGAGGTAGAACTCTTTCCACAACCATCCCAAACGGGAGATTTAACTGAGCGGGGTTTATATCAATACTAAAATTCAGCTGCTTTTTAGCATTGGCGCGATTGAGATCAATCACTAACCTATCTTCCCTTTCAGAAACCGTTCGAACAAAGGCCCTTGGACCTTCGATCATAAAAGTGACTTCCTGAACTGGTTTGGTTGCGAAGACCATGTCCGTAGGTAGTATATATTCTAAGGCAACGGTCTTTTCAAACTTCACTTTTTCTGAATTTAGAACATAGGCCCACAAAAAGACCGAAAGGAAAACAGATAGAAATTTTAAAGAGTGCTTCTTGAGCCGGTTTTTCATACTCATGAGCGAACCCCAAAAGACTCAACTCCACCCACACGGTCAATTTCCAATAAAAACTTTCTTAGGTATTTTCTCAATGCTTCGTCATTTTCCATTAAATGAAAAACACCATTATAACAAATATTGATACGCCCCGTCTCTTCCGAGACGGTAACCACAACAGCATCTGAAATTTCAGTGATCCCCAGGGCCGCACGATGCCTTGTACCATAGTGACGGTCAATCTCGACGTTTTTTGAAAGCGGAAGGAAACAACCGGCAGCTTGAATGACGCCATTATAGATGATGATTGCTCCATCATGAAGCGGAGAATTTGTCTGAAAAATAGAATAAATAATGTCTGAATGAATCCTTGAATCGAGTCTTGTTCCGGATGAAGAATAGTTCAGTAGACCATGATTTTTTTCGAAGACAATAAGCGCACCGGTTCGCTCTCTCGCCAGTGCCGTGCAAGCAGCAACAACTTCTTCGATCTGCTGATCAAAAGCACTACGCCCTGCGCGCCCAATCAAACGAGTACTGGAAATTGAAACCAGGGCACTTCTGATTTGGTCCTGGAAAAGAACGATCAAGATAATAAAAAGATAATCAAAGAAATTCTGCAGAACCCAAGACAAAGAATAAAGCTCATAGAATTCAGAGAACCACCACAGCATAGCAAGGGCCATGATACCAAAGAGCATTTGATAGGCACGAGTCCCCTGGATGATCAAAAGGAAGCGATAGACAATGATCGCCACCACTGCAATATCGAGCAGATCCAGAAAGCGGAAATTGGCAAGGATAATGCCTATTTGTTCCAACAAAACCTCATTTCATTTGTAATGATGTGAAAACTTATCGGTGAATTCTAATGGAAATGAAGGGGATCAGATAGATCCCCTTTAAAAAATATTACGCGGCAGATTTTTTGGTTTCTTCGGATACAGCTGTACTCTTCAGGGCCTCGATGATCTCATCGGACATAAGCATTTTCTTACGAAGTGCTTCCCGGGAGATCCCCATACTC
>JAEYUK010000153.1 GCA_023432655.1 Pseudomonadota bacterium
CTATCAGACTCGTCCCTGCTCTGTGGAAATTCTTGATCCCCAACCAGAGATTCCGCCCCGGGATCCACCAGTCAGAATCAGAAAAACAGTTCAAGATGTGTGGCTTGAGATCAAAATAGTCGAAGGAAAAAATCGACAGGTGAGAAAAATGACCGCAGCGATAGGTCACCCAACTCTTCGGCTTATTCGTAAAAAGATCGCAAACCTTGATTTACAGGGACTAGGACCTGGTGAATGGATGGAAATTCCACGCTCAGAAATTATTTTCTAATTTCTTTCTTACGGTCTTTATAAGTATCAGTCTTGTTCATTTGCCCCAGGCCTAGACCGTAACTCTCCACGAGACTTAAAGCATTCATCGCTTCTGTGACAGAAATCTCTTCATTAAGAAGTTTCAAGTAAGTTTTTATTTTTAAATTTATTTCTTCAGGGGTTTCATTGAGTGCTTCCAAACGGAAACGAGTGACCCCTTTATCCGCTAAGTCTTTCATTAAAAAACCGGCCGACTGGGGAGTGGCCTTAAAAAAGGTATTTCGGCATTCCTGATCGGCCTTAAGAAAGTGCATATTGCCATATGGATCTTTTAACTTCACATCGTGCTTTTCACAGGGCTTACCGCAATCCCGGAAGGATGTTCCCTCTGAGAGGAAGGCCGCAAACACACAATGCTCCATATGAAATTCCGGCATATATTGGTGAAGGGTCACTTCAATTTTTGAAGGGTCAGAAAACTCCACCATATCAAAGAGCTGCTCTTGATTCAGATCATAAGAAACGTTGACTGTTTCAAGGCCTTTCCCAATAAGATAATCCAAGGTCATCGAATTAGTCACATTAAGCGAAAAATCTCCAATCAGAGGGATCTGTGTTTTTGATCTTAGATACTGAATGGCCCCTAAATTTCGAACTAAAATAAGGTCCGGGTTACAGCGAATAATGATATTTAAATTATAGTACTCGGATGGCTTAAGAATGCGGGTGGTAGCAATTCCCGCTTTAATCCCCAAGGATTTAATGAGTTCTACCGAAGGAGCGTAATCTTTCCCAAATTCAAAGTCTAAGATCACGCTGGAAATTAAATTCTCGTAACCGGAAAATTCTTTGAAGCTTTGAGCAAAACCTTCCACCTGATTCTTGGAACGAAGGAGAATATTGAGTCCTTTCATACCCGAGTTCTTTGCCATGTGAGGCACACTGAAAGGAACAACCTCCGCACTTCGTTTAGTCCTGGCTTCATTCATCATCAAAACCAAGTGACGTCTTAGTTCTTTTAATTCTTTATGATTCAAAAATAATTGATCCTGAATCTGGGCCTCAAATTGGTTTAACTTATAGGCGGTGGTTCCAAGGGCCCCAAGTTCAGCAAGAACCGTCTCAGGGGAAAGAGCACGCTCCTTAGCAGCACTTAAGCTGGATTCAGAATAGACACGAACTTCTCTTCCTTCCGGGTCTGTCGCAGTCACGATGAGTTTTTCGCCAATTCTTCCTTCCACGAAAAAATTCAGCGGAATGCGTTTTTGCTTTTCGCGAGTAAGCCACCCCTTCTGGAGCTCCCGTGCTTCAGGCTCGTTGGAATTGAGATAAACCGTCTGGCCTTTTTCGACTTTCAGATTTTTTTGGAGAAGTTCCACTTCAAAATTTTTTCCAATCTTTTGAACGGCAAAAATCTTTGAACCTTGCTCCTCGTTTCCTACAAATAAAAGCCCCATTCCAGCTTTCAGAGGCACGCTCGAAGAAACGATGAATGCCTTCTTCTTCACTTCCAGAACTTTTCCAACCAGCAGTCCCCGGTGGGCACTGTAAGTCCCATCTACAAGCTTCTGATGATTAACTCCATGAAGCCAGCCGGAGAAGAAACCTCGCGAATAAGTGGTTGAGAGTTCCTGAGTCCTCTTCTCGAGATTTACCGGAGCGCCATCGAGAACTTCACGATAGTTCTTAGCGGCTGCCGCCACGTACTCAGGAGTCTTTAGCCTTCCTTCGACTTTAAAGGAATTCACTCCCAGTTCTTTTAAGAGTGGAACTTCTTCAATTCCCATCAAATCTTTAGGGGAAACGAGATACTTCTTAGCACCTAAATCTTTTTTTACTTCATCGACAAAAAGCTCATACTCCAGACGACAACTCTGAGCACACTGCCCGCGGTTGGCACTTCGACCTCCAAGAGATTCAGAAGTAAAGCATTGGCCTGAGTAAGCGACACAAAGGGCCCCATGGACAAAAACCTCAAGTTCTTTATCCGTATTTTCACGAATGAGCTTAATCTCAGAGATAGAATTCTCTCGACCTAAGACAAAACGATCAATCTTTAAATCGTCTAAAAGGGCAATGGCATCGGGGTTAGTAACAGTCATCTGTGTTGAAGCGTGAATTCTCTGATGAGGGGCCATCGCCCGAATGATTTTGGCCAGCCCCAGATCCTGCACGATGAAGGCGTCGGGGCCCATCGGCAAAATTTGCTCAAGGAGTTCAATCGCCTTAGGAAATTCATTCTGAAAAATCACCACATTAAAAGCCAGATTCACCCGCACCCCATAGAGGTGGCACAAATCAATCATCTCTTTTAGATCTTCCAGAGAAAAATCAGTGCTTCTCCCGCGTGCATTAAAAAAAGGGACACCCACATAGATGGCATCGGCTCCATGATGCAGAGCAGCCATACACATTTCCATATTTCCAACAGGGAGAAGTAATTCAGAATTCATAAGTTAGGAGTTGTATCTCTTGGTCATCACCTTGGCCAATACTTGTGAAGGGCTTAAGGTGACAGTCTTTTGTTTAGGAAATATTTACAGCATTTCATCTTTTGCCGTTAGGGGTTCTAATAAAAGAGGTCTCAATATTTTTTCTTAAGAGCAATATCAATGAAATTATCTAAAACCTTACCTCTCTGCCTAGGCCTTCTTTTAACTTCAGCGTCCTACGCCAAGGTTATTCAAATCCTTCATACCAATGATTTGCATTCCTATTTTCAAGGAACCCGGGGTGGAATTGGTGGTTATGCTCAATTAAAGCAGGTGGTAGATAATTTAAAGGCAGAAGCTGAAAAAAAAGGCATACCCACCCTCTATCTAGATGGTGGTGACTTCGGAGAAGGTTCGAGTTTCTATTTTTCTGATCACGGGGTTGATTCTCTACGTGCCCTGGATCTTCTAGGTGTTGATGTCACTGTCCTTGGAAATCATGATTTTATTCTGGGCGGAAAAGAACTCGCCCGCCAAATAAGGGCCTCTGAGCTCAAGGCCACCATGCTTTCAGCAAACCTGAAAGGTAAAAGGTTCCTCGGTCTGTCTCGCCTTCTCCCAAGTTATAAAGACTTTGATTTTGACGGGAAAAAAGTTCGTGTTTTTGGTTTAACCACCAATGAGATCCACTACATGTATCCCCTTCGCCCTCTGGGCTTTATCTCTAGCTCTCACAATGCCGGTATTAAACAGGCGACTCTGGCGAAAAAAGATAACGTCGACTTCACTATTGCACTCACCCACATTGGGCTAGCAAAAGATATCCGCCTGGTTGAAAAATCACGCACCATCGATATGGTTGTGGGTGGCCACTCACATATCCTTCTCTCACGTCCTCAGCTCACTAAGAACCTGAGCGGTCGCTTGATCCCTATCATACAGGCGGGAGCTCATTCCGGACACATTGGGGCCATGACTCTTGAAATTAAAGGCGGCGGTGAAGCAGAGATGCTTGATTATCGAATGATTAAAATCACTCAGGACATGCCTCAGGAAGAATCCATGAAGGCCTTTGTCAGTGATGCTTACCAAAAACGGGAAGATTATTTCGGAAGATCCTGGGATGAAGTCATAGGCCACTCCGAAATCACCTTGAGTGGTAACTATAATGGCCAGGACACTCAAACGAGAACTTGTTGGTCTCATCACATCGCCCGCATGACAAGGAAGGCCGCAAAGACTGATCTTGGTATGCAGTTTGACGTTTTCCAGGGAGAAGAAATCGCACCAGGCCCTATTACTTTTGGCGATGTTGTGGATAATTTCCCTCACTTTCGCCGCTGGGGCGATCAGGGTTGGCATGTCTCACGTGCTAAAGTCTCGGGCTTTCTTCTTAAAAAAATCCTAAGTATTATGGCGAATTCTGAAGTCTCTCTTCAGGTGGTTATTGACGGAGTGGAAGTAAAAAATGGAAGAAGTGGCATCACAACTCGCTTTGACCCAACCATTCATGATGTGAATGAGGCGATGATTAGCGGAGAGCAATTAAGTAATCTCCGCTACTACACTATTGCTATGCCCTCGGAAATTCCCTACGGCGTTTTAAAACTTGGTAACGTACTGGGTTTTGCACTCTTTAATAACCTTCGTAAGGTGAATGACAGTCACTACTGGCCTATGATCGAAAACTACATCCGCGAGAACTCCCCTCTACGGTGCTTAGAGAACTAAAACTGCTCAGTTCTTAAGAGTACCAGTGTGCAGGCATTCTCAACGGCAATGCCATTTTCCTTTAAGACCTTCTCTAACTTAGGATTTTCTGCTCCCGGATTAAATATGACCCGCTTAGGGTGGACCTCAATCATTTCCTGTTGATACTTATCCGAAATCGCCGGATTCACGTAAACAGTAATGGTGTCGATTTTTTGCCCGGAAAGCTCCCCTAATTTATGGATCACTTTCTTGCCTAAAACCTCTTCTTCCCGAGGATGGACGGGGATCGCCTCATGGCCATAATCCCTCAGCATTTCCATCGCCTTAAAAGAATAACGGGAAGGATCACTTGAAGCTCCAATAACTGCTACAACTTCCATGGCCTCTCCTTAAAAAAAACGTTAAAATAGCTCAAAAAGTGAGTCTTATATGACATTTAAAACTAAAACATTTTACTCCCAAGAAGACCTGGTCAGTCACCTCAAGGCGCATCAACCAAGCTTCTATTTCTCATCAAAGACCTCAACTGTTATCC
>JAEYUK010000224.1 GCA_023432655.1 Pseudomonadota bacterium
CTATGATGGTGTGTGGAAACCTGAATATGAGAAAAGCATCGAAGTGTTGGTGGGTTGGACTCTACACCAAGATTACCCACGAATCGCCTGGAACGCCGCTTTGACCTCCGATATGGTTTTCACGCAACCTGTAGTCTATGAATTTAAAAACCTGAAAATGCCTACCTTACTCCTTTTGGGAACTCGGGACCGCACGGCGATTGGAAGAGACCGGGCCCCCTCACCGATGAAAGAGAAAATGGGGCGATATGATTTATTGGGTAAAGAAGTGATTAAAAGCATTCCTCAAGGGACTTTGATTGAACTACCGGGCATCGGACACATGCCGCAGGTCGAAAATTACGAGCTTTATTGGAAGCATCTAAACACTTACCTTCAGAAGTAAGATTTTTAGACTTACCTATAGGCCTAGGATTTGGTTTAAAGCTTCTATGAAAAAGATTCTTTTTGCCCTCATTATTACCGTTTCTCTAAATGCTTTTGGGTCGATCTCAATTCTGAGTGATTTGGACGATACAATTAAAATCACTCAATCCAGTGGTGAAGCAGGGGATCTGGTTGGAACCAAGGTGTTCACGGGAATGCCAGGCTTCCTGGCCGCCACCAAAGACTACACTAATGAGCTTCATGTTTTGTCGGCATCTCCTTCCATTATGAGAGGGCACATCAGTAATATTTTTAAAAAATATAGGATTGACGTTAAATCTCTGACTTTAAGAGACGATATTTTTGAAGATAAATTCCAATATAAAGTCCGTGAAATTAAAAAGTTGCTGGAAAAAACAACTGATGATTTCATTTTGATCGGTGATGATCTAGGGGAAGATCCTGAAGTCTATGCAGAAATCAGGCACCTGTACCCCAATCGAATCCTGGCTTCCTACATTCATGTGATTAATGATCGCTTCATCTCTCACTTAAATCTTACCCGCTTCTATACGACATCCGAATTGTTTCTCCGTGAGTACATTGCCGGAAGGATGCTCCGTTCAAGGGTCTTAAAAGGTATGGAAGAGGTTATGCAAGAGACACGAATGGAGTTCATTTTCCCTCGAAGAGCTTATTGTCCAAAGACCGACAAGGTCTGGCGCTGGCAGTATCAAACCGCCTTTGCGATGGAAGCGATGGTCCTCAGTGATAAATTTCTTGATTACTGTGGACTAAGACAGTCGGCTATAATTATCCCGTAAAGGGCCTTCATTCCTTTTTCCAGTCTGCTAGTATAGATACTGCAAACAGTTAAAAGGAATGGTAATGGATCTCACAAATCTTATCTCTCAAGAAGAGTTAATTAAACGCAGCTCTGAAATTAAAAAAGTATTTTTCTATCGTATCTGTGGAGCTGGTATGGGGCCAGCCGCAGTTTTAGTGAAGCAAGCAGGCTTTGATGTTCATGGTGCTGACTCCGCTTATTATCCTCCCATGAGTACCTTCCTGGAAACAACAGGCATTCCACTCTTTAAACTCGAAGAAGCAACACCAGAATTTTTAAAGCAATATGATTTAATTGTCGTTGGGAATTCTGTTTCCGGAAAATCTGAAGCTGCGCGGATGCTTGAGAAAGTTGGCGTACCATTTACCTCTTTTCCTTCGGCATTAGGTTCTTTAGTCCTCAAAGAAAAAAATGTAGTTGGCATTGCCGGAACACATGGCAAAACAACGACTACTTACTTCATGACTCAAATGCTGGAGAAGCTGGGACAAAACCCTGGTTATCTGGTGGGTGGAATTATTGAAGGACGTCAGCCTGCAAAGTTAGGCGATAAGTATTTTGTCATTGAAAGTGATGAATACGATTCTGCTTACTTTCACAAAATTTCAAAATTCAGACTGTATGAACTGAAGAATATGATTCTTACATCACTTGAATATGATCACGCTGATATCTTTTCTTCGGTTGAAAAAATTGAAGATGAATTTCGAGATGTTATCCCTGGAATGAAGTCCACTCTGATTTTTAATCAGGAGTACGCTTCGGCCATGAAACTGTATCATGAGTATCAAGGAAAAAATCCTTCACAGAAATGGTATCTCTACGGCGAAGGCTCAGAGATGGGGCCGCATGATGTAAAAAGTTTCGAGAATGGCTCAACCTTCACTCTTAACTGGCAAGGTGAGAAGATTTCCTTTTCTTCAAGTGTCGTCGGTCAGCACAACGTTTTGAATATTTCGAGTTGTATAATCTATCTACTCTCGGAAGGTTTTAGTGTATCAGAAGTGCAGAAAGCGGCCCTTGAAATCGGTATGGTAAAACGCCGTCAGGAAGTTCGCGGAACTTACCAGGACATGGTGGTGGTTGACGACTTCGCCCATCATCCCCGCGCTATTACAGTCACCTTAGATGCGATTCGTGCTCGTTTTAAAGATAAAAAAATCATTACTGTCTTTGAACCTATTTCGGCCACTGCCCGGAGTTCTATCTTTCAAAATGAATTCCGTGATTCACTGGCCTTATCTGACAAGGTCATTGTAGCTCAGGCCGGTATTCCGACGACTGCTTTAGGTGGTAAGGATCTTGATGTTGCCCAGCTGGCACGGGAAATTTCTGAGAAAGGGAAGCCGGCGATTAGTGTCTCCAAACTAGAAGACCTTAGGCATTACATTGACGAGTTCTCAGAGAAGAACTCAGTATTACTTGTTCTAAGTAATCGCACCTGTTTAGGACTTTGGGAGTCGAATTTTGTTAAAGAACTTAAGCACTAGATTAACTTTTCTTCTTACGCTTACCCTTAGCTTTCAGTCCTGTGCCCACTCAGTGAAGTGGGAAGGGGAGATGAAAACGCACGTAAAGACGTATGAGAAGGCGTTGAAAGATTTTAATACTAAAATCTGTGTTCCTAAAGCTGAGAGTATCTTTGAGCAATACCTTAAAGATTATCGGGGAACCGGATATTGGATCCCCGAGCTTAATGAAGACGTTGATGTCGAAACAATTAAGTCTTTGTTGCCGGTGATGAAGAAGAAACTCGCCTGGATTAAAAATCAAAAGGCCGAAGTTAAAAAGAAAGGTCTGCCTCGTCCAGAGGTGATTAACAGCACTAAATCAGTTTTAAAACGTCTTTTGGAGCTTAAGAAGTTTGAATTAACTGATGATGAGAAGAAGAAAGTCAGCTCGAGGAAAGAATCGCTCAAACTTTTAGCAGTTCTCCTGAAAAACTACGAAGATCTCGTTTCGAAAGTGTCATTCTTATCTAATTTTCAATACCCGGTTGATCACCTGAAAAATAGAAAAGTTTATGATGGGTTCCGCGAAAAAGAAGATACTGAGTCTAAGAAGATATCGAACTATACCTTCCTTTACCGAAAGCTACTGGAAGACGGGGCCTATAATAAAGATCGTACTGGTTCAGATATTTACCTTCGAACCACCATCGATACCCTCCATTTTGAATTAAATACATTTGGCTTCTATCTTACTGAAGATGCCCGATATGATCTGGATTTCGTCCTGGAGAGAATTCATTCGGAACTCTCTAGAGGCAAAGACCGTATTTTAGAGCGTCTCGGAGAATGGGAGGATCGTACTCAAAGGGCGGTAGATTTTTATCGTTCTCTGACTCTTCCGGAAAATCAGGTTCCATTAATTGCCGGGGATAGAACCAGCACGCCAAACAGGGCCTTAATACGTGAGCACAACGCTGCCACTAATCGTTTGAAAGAGTTCGTTTATAAGAAGCAAGCCGAGGTTTATAAATACTGGCTTAACCAGCCGGAACTCCCAAGGGCCATCTTCGTCTTGGAAACTATTCTGATTAATGAAGTGGGACCAGTAGACGGGGATGAAGCGCTGGAACGTATGGATGTTGCCCGGGTGGTAATGAATCGTTTGGATAAGCCTAAATATCTCTCAATAGGTAAAAAAGAGTTTATCTATCCTTATTTGAAAAAAGTGACGACTGACTTTTACCTTGAAAACGAAAAGTGGCTGAATGCCCTTTTTAAACAGGGAGAATTTTCTTTCACTTATTATTATATGTCTGGTGTAGCAAAAATTTTCTGCCCGGATATGTCTCCTTCGGCCAAGCGTCTTCGAAAAAAGAACGTTGAAATTGCTCTTCAAGTTTTGAAGGAGCCTGAGACTTCTTTTAAAACCACCAGGTATTTTTCTCGTGCCAGTATGATTGGAAGAATCCATATGGATAGTGTGTGGGATGATTATGTCCCTTATCCGGAGCGACCTGGACTTCTGGCCCGGGATCAAAAAAAGCTGTCAGCTCTCTTCAAGAAGGGGCAGTATACTTATCTCTATTCTTTTAAAGATCCGGCCTTTGATGTCTATCAAGTCGTAGAAATTGAAGGAAAAAATTATGCGATTGGGGATAAAAATGGCGTTCAGCTCTTTTTTTCCCATAGGAATCCCCACTATTTTAAATATTTTACGAAAATAGTTCCCAACGCCGTCAAATAATCAAAATTTCTTTTTGATAAATTGCATCAACCGCGGTATAAATCGCGGCTACCACTAGATTATTATTTATTTAGATATAAGGAGCTACGCTTATGTTGAAAGATTATATGTTTACTTCTGAGTCAGTTACTGAAGGTCATCCGGACAAAATCGCCGACCAAGTTTCTGATGCCATTTTAGATGCCATGCTAACTCAGGACCCAAAGTCACGCGTAGCTTGTGAAACTCTTATCACTACTGGTCTAGTTGTAGTTGCAGGTGAGATCACGACTGGTGCCAACGTTGATATTAACGAAACCGTTCGTAAAACAATTAGAAAAATTGGTTACGATCACTCTGATAAGGGCTTCGATGCTAATACATGTGGTGTAACTGTTGCTGTTGGAAAGCAGTCTCAGGATATCGCTCAAGGTGTTAACGAAGGCGAAGGAAAGTTCCTTGATCAAGGTGCTGGCGACCAAGGTCTTATGTTTGGCTACGCTATCAACGAAACTGAATCTTTCATGCCAATGACAATTGATCTTTCTCACAGACTGGCCAAGCGTCTTTCTGAAATCCGTCACAACGGAATTGCAAAAGATCTTCGCGCTGATGGTAAGACTCAAGTTACGGCCCAATACGTAGACGGAAAACTTTCTCGTCTGGATGCTATCGTAGTATCTACTCAGCACGCTGAGAGCATGACTCAAAAACAAATCGAAGAAGTTATCATGGAAGAAGTCATTAAGAAGACTGTTCCAGCTGACCTTATCGATAAAAATACAAAATACTTCATCAACCCAACTGGCCGTTTTGTTATTGGCGGACCAATGGGGGATGCTGGTCTTACAGGTCGTAAAATCATCGTTGATACTTATGGTGGTCACGGCGCTCACGGCGGCGGTGCTTTCTCTGGTAAAGATCCTTCAAAAGTTGACCGTTCAGCTGCCTATGCTGCCCGTCACATCGCTAAGAACGTTGTAGCTGCTGGTCTTGCTGATCGCGCTCTCGTTCAAGTTGCTTACGCCATTGGTGTAGCTAAGCCTATGTCACTTCTTATCGATACTTTCGGTACTGCTAAAGTTGATGAAGCTAAGTTAACTGTTGCGATCAACGAACTTTTTGACATGAGACCAAAGGCCATCATTCAGCGCCTTGATCTTCTTCGCCCGATTTATTCTGAAACTGCAGCTTACGGTCATTTCGGTCGTACTTCAGCTCAGGGCTTTACTTGGGAAAAGCTTGATATGGTTGATGCTCTGAAAGGTTTTTTCTAATCATTAAAATTAAGCCCTCTTCGGAGGGCTTTTTTTTACCTATAAAACTTATTTCGATTTAAACTAGCATCTATGCAGGAAATCTATTTTCTCGCTCGCCACACTCCATTTTGGGCCGTGCCCTTGATCTTGATGGGGGGAGAGTTCGCTTATTTATTGTGGTTAAAAAAGAAAAAGGCTTCGGCCACACTTTGTTTAATCATCATGCTATTTGGTTGTTTTTCGACCGGCTTTTATATTTGGGCCGGAGGCCCTGAGAAGTCCGTGAAAGTTATCAAAAAGATGCATCGCGATCTAAATTAACACCTCGTCAAAAATTGTCTTACAATTGACACCTACAAAATAAGTTTAGGAAATCATTACGAAAAGGTGGGGTCTGAAAATTGACACTAAGACTCGGTCTTTAGTAAATTAGTCTTCACCGGAGGACCTATGGACGATATGAATTTCCTTCATCAAAGCTTTGATGGATCACTTCTTACGAACTTTCCGCCTATCATTATCGTTGAAGACGATAAGCTTTTGGGCCTGTCCATTAAAAAATATCTGGAACAAACTCTTAAATTAAAAGTCCTGCTTTTTTCTAGTTCAGAAGATTGTTTAAACTACTTCTCAAATGAGCACATTAAAGAGAATCCTTTCTGTCTGGTGACAGACATTAGTTTAGAGCAGGGTTCAGATGGTCTCCTCTTAATTGATATCCTAAAAGATCGTGGCTTTGAATTCGTGTCGATTGCCATGACCGGCTTTGCTTCGGTTGAAACTGCTATTGCCGCTACTAAGAAGGGCGTTTTCCATTATTTGACCAAACCCTTTGAGCTCGAAAACCTAAAAAAACTCATTATTCAGGCCCTCCAAACCAAGCTTTCTACTGTTTTCCCGAAAGAAATAGTTAGTGAGGGAGAGGGAATCTTTGGAAATTCTGAGCGCACACGACTTCCTTCAAAATTAAGAATTGAACGTCCTACAGTTGAAGATTCTTTTGAAGGAATGATTGGACGCTCTAAGGCGATGAAAGACGTTTTTGAACGCATTTCTCGCGTTGCTAAGACTGACTCCACCATATTGATTATGGGACCATCTGGGACAGGGAAGGAGCTGGTTGCTTCGGCCATCCACCGTCTTTCAGGTCGCAGCCAAAAGAACCGGGTTTCCGTAAACTGCGGAGCTATTCCTGGTGAACTTCTAGAGAGTGAACTCTTTGGTCACGTTAAAGGTGCTTTCACAGGCGCTATATCGAACCGTAAAGGCCGTTTTGAGATGGCCCATGGGGGAACCATCTTCCTGGATGAAATTGGTGATATGCCTCAGTTACTTCAGGTTAAACTCCTCCGGGTTCTTCAAGAGCGACAAATAGAACCGGTTGGCTCATCAGAGTCAGTCGATATTGACGTTAGAGTTATTGCCGCCACTCACCGCGATCTGGAAAAGGCCGTACAGGAAGGAAAATTTCGGGAAGATCTATTCTACCGTTTAAATGTTATTCCCATTAAAATGCCGGCCCTTAAAGATCGACGTGAAGATATCCCACTTTTAATTTCTCACTTTCTGGACCGTTTTGTATCTGCGGATAGATCTAACGAAATTAGCTTTGCGCCTCTTACGATGGATCTTTTAATGGGATTTGACTGGCCCGGTAACGTTCGCGAATTAGAGAACGTCATTGAAAGATTGGTGATTTTAAGAGGGGGAAATGAAATTCTTCCGGAGGATTTGCCTGCGAAAATTTTCCGCTCTAACCCTCTTGCCACCAACCAGTATAAGACACTTTTTGAGCTACCTGAAGTCGGAGTCGATTTAAAGCAGATTCTTTCGGATATTGAAGACTCACTTATCCGCCAGGCCATGAATCGTACACAGGGGAATAAAAACCAGGCATCAAAACTTCTGGCGCTTAATAGAACGACTTTAATCGAAAAGATGAAAAAGAAAAATTTAGAAATCTGAATCTAAACTTTAGTGCTCCTCAAGTGGAGCACTAAAGATGCTACAAAGAACCATCATCCACTTTCTATTTATATATTCAACCAAAGTAACAATCACAATAATTCGGCTTCCAATAATTACTCAGGAGGTCATTATGAAAAAACTCGCTTTGTTTACAGGACTATTTGCTTCTCTCGCAGTATCCGCCGGTGAAATTTTAGTTATGGATCTTCCATCGAACAAAATTTCAAATGGCCACGTAACGACTCGATTTGAAATTAATCACCATGATGGCACAGCAGGTGTCGTTGCGACTCTTACTAAACGCCACCCTGGTCGTGGCGGCGGTCATACAACCACCAAGCATTTTGAAAAAATGGTTCCTGAGCTATCCATGCAAGGTGACTCCTTCTTATTGAATGTTGAGGGTCAATCAATCCTTTGTGGAACGATGGGAGAAAGCAGAGTGTTTCGTCGTCCTGTCTTAAAGCTTAATGGTAACTGTGATCTTGTTACAAAACGAATAAGTAGCAGTGAAGGCAGAAGATTCCAATTATATATCCGCTACTAGCGGCATCAAGACTGCCTCCCTAAGAGAGGCAGTCTTACTTTCTTCAAGAGCCAAAATGCACCTTTGACGAAAGTTTGTATCTCCATTAGCCTTAAAAAAAATGGAGAATTGCTATGAATTCTGTTCTATGGGTCTGTCTCATCATGCTCTCATTTCTAATGATTAGTTTGAAGTTCATCAATTAAAATAAAACTGCATTTATGAGTGTTCCCTTGATAAAGCGGAACACTTTCTTTGATCGAGAAAAAGCGTCCTTCTACATTTTTGCAATCAAATGACAGATAACAGGCATTGAAACTGAGCTTAATCTTTTGATTAAGCTGAATCCTTTCCTCTACTTATAGAGAGTAGCTATTAAACGGAGTTTAATTGCTTACTTTTTACAGTGCCAAAAAGCACCTTTGACAGCTTTTTTAATCTTCTCTAATTTCCGCTCCATTGAAATTTTAACAACCCTTTAAGGAGGTCTTCATGAAAAGTTTGATTTTAGTTGCTACTTTATTTGCTTCTTTAGCTGTTTCAGCGGGCGAGCTGAAAGTTATTGATGTGCCTTCAATGAAAATGCCAATGGGCCACATTAACACAAAATTTACTGTTGATTTCAAAGAGGGAACAGTGGGAGTTACAGCTACTCACAAGAAAACAAGACCTGGTAAACACCCACGTACTCAAGTAACGAGCTTTGAAGCAATCGTTCCTGAGTTGTCTATGGTTGGTGACGATCTTGTTCTTGATGTCGATGGAACTTCTATCATTTGTGGAACAATGGGTGTTACGAATGTTTTTAAACTTCCGGTCTTGAAGTTAAATGGTAACTGTTCGTTAGAAACGAAAAGACCAAAAACGGCTAAGGGCAGACGTTTTCAAGTTGTTGTTAAATACTAAAATAAATAGGGTAGCCTCCTGGTCGGGAGGCTACTTCTCTGATTTCCTTTGCTCTGAATTCTTTATTGATTCCCGAATGAAATACTTAATGACTTTATTCCTTTGCGCCCCCCCGAGGAGTGCTCTAAGATCGTCATGGATACTGTCATCATAGATCATTGAATTGAGTGTCCCGGGACCTTTTTCGACCCGGTTTAGAATCCTTTCCATAGAGGCTGAAGCGTTATTGACGTTCTTTACCATGGTTCCTAATTGAGCGGCCTTTAGTTCACTGGTCAAAGACTCTAGATTCGCTGCCGACTTATTGAGAGACTGAAAAGTTTGAACAACGGTATCCCCATTCCCCAATTTCTCCAGCACTCCATCAAGCTTGATGAGTATCTTTTCGGTGACAGAGGCAATTGAATCACTTTTATTAATGATTTGTTGGAGACCTGTTAGGTCTTCTGAAATAAGAATGTCTTTTTCGGGGTTAAACTTCGGAGCTTCTTTGGTCCCATTGTAAATTTCAACGAATTTATCTCCGACTAATCCGGCATTTGAAATGGAAACTTTGGAATCTTTTTTGATCCATTTGATTTCCTTTTCAAGCACAGTCAAAGTGATCTCTACTTCATCATCAGAGATAATGCTTACGTTTGAGACTGTTCCTACTTTAATACCTTTCAATTCTACATAAGAACCAGGCTTAAGATTTGAGACATTGGCCACGCGGGCCCTGATATCTACTTTGGGTTCAAATAGGGAGGTCTCTTTACCGATACTCGCAACCATCACCATTAAAACTAATGTTAAAGAGGCGATAAAAATCCCTACTTTAACGAGATTAGTTTTATCTTTTCTTCTTACTCTCATTTTCGCCTCATCATAGTAAAAAACTTTGTACAAAAGAGTCATTACTAGCTTCAAATTCTTGTACTGATCCGTTGAAAGCTATTTTCCCTTCTTTTTGTATTAAGATTCTATCGCACACTCTTTTAGCGGTTGTAATATCATGGGTCACAAGAATCCCTGAAATTCCCTGGGCCTTGAATTTTTCAATTGTTTCTATCACCATCTCGATATTAACGGGATCAAGACCGGCCGTTGGTTCATCAAAGAGCAGGATCTCTGGATGAAGAATCATAGAACGGGCCATACCAATGCGCTTTTGCATTCCACCTGAAAGATCTGAGGGCATGAGATCGCGGGACTCAGTCAGATTGACCATGTCGAGGGCTTCCATGACTTTAACTTCAACTTCATCTTCAGTAAGCCGAGTATGTTCAAAGAGAGGATAGGCAAGGTTTTCGAAAACAGAAATTGAGTCAAAGAGAGCAGCATTTTGAAATGAGTAGGATATTTTCGTCCTGATGGGATAAAGTTGTTGTTCAGTAAGAAGGTCAATTCTGTCACCATGAAAGAGAATCTCCCCTCCATCGATTTGTTCTAGGCCTATAATGGACCTTAAAAGAACTGATTTACCTGTACCTGATCTACCTAAGAGACCGATGGTTTCCCCCGGACTGAGTGTCAAGCTTAGTCCTTGATGAATTTTTTTATCATCAAAACTCTTTCTTATATTTTTAAGTTCTAAAATATTAGTCATGTCGATTAATCAAAAATAAGAATTAATAATTTACTAAGGAAAAAGTCAGAAATGAGAATCACGATGGAGGTCGTCACTACTACCCAAGTGGTGGCCTGTCCCACACCTTTTGTTCCTTCCTTCGTTTGGAATCCTCTATAGCAGGCGACAATTGCAATGACATAACCGAAAAAAGCGCATTTAAACATGGCCCCAAAGACATCTGTAAGCCCTACTGAAGAGAGTACCTTGTTGATGTAGAAACCTGCCGGCATGCTAAATTCTGAATAGGCAATGCTAAGGCCTCCAAGAATACCCATGAATGCCGAGAGGACCATTAAAAGAGGCAAAGAGAGGATGGTGGCCAAGACCCGGGGAACCACCAGGACTCTTATCGGATTAGTGCCTAAGGCGCGAATGGCATCTATTTGCTGAGTCACATTCATAGCGCCTATCTCGGCGCTTATTCCTGAACCTATTCTTCCAGCAATGAGTAATGAAGTGAAGATTGGGGCAAGTTCTCTCATGAGAGATAAAGAGACAATCGCGGGAACATAGAGTGTTCCCCCAAATTTCGCTAGTCCATAACCAAACTGCAGTGTCATCACAAGGCCCGTCACTACACCAATGACGATAGTAATAGAGAGCGAGCCAATACCAAGCTGGATGATCTGCTCATAGAGTCTTCCCCAATAGAAGGGACGAGTAAAGGTGCATTTTAAGAAGTCTTTACCTAAGATGGTAATCTCTCCTATGGTAGTCATGTGTTCTTTGAAATGACTGATCATTTAAACACCACTGATTCTAAAAACTTCTGAAAGTCTGATTCACTCTGGATTGCCATGTCTGGATTTATTGATACAAAGTCAAAGTAACAGTTGTGTCTTCTCGTATTTAACAAGCGAAGACTGACTTTAACTCCATCTACAAATCCGGTTCCTGCTAACTGATAAGCCTCTCGATTATGGAAAGTGGTGTAGCTGCCGGAACTTGGCCAGAAACCTTTGACCGTTTTAAATGTTTTGTTGGCGAGAGTTTCAAGAGGTTCCTCTTGGAATTCCTGGCAAAAACTATTGGAAAGAAGAATCCTTCCATCGGTATGTTCGAAAATGAAATCGGATCGTCTGTCTTTAGTCTCTTTCCAACCGGAACCAGAAAAGTTAATTGAATAATAAGTGGTCTTTGCAGACTTAGGTGCTTCACTCCCTTTTATAAAAAAAGAGCAGCTTGATAGAAATAGAAGAGCAAAGAGTATCTTCATAATAAACCATTTCTCACAGGTAATTTAACCGCAGCTATATTAAGTTATTGTATTCCTTCTGAAAAAGTGGAGTATGTCAAAGCTCTGACTGAACTTTTTTGCCTATGGGAAAAATTTGTCTTTTCCAAATCAAAAATGGCGCTACAATTAATACGGTAGGTAAAAAATGACCACATGAAGTGGTCGCGGTTATGATACCGCAGCCTCGGTAAAGACAGGAAGTCTTCACGAATGAATAGATTATCAGCTTTAATTTTTACTGTGTGGGCGGCCAGCGTGGCGCTTAGCACTTCTGTATTAGCTGACATCATTAATCAAGAGAATCTTAAGACACATTTACGTTGGAACTTGGAAGTTCCACGCGATCAGTTTTATATCGTTAAACGCGGACAGACGTTATTCATTGAGACAGTGAATCTTGAATTGTACGAATACCTTTCTAAGGAAGTCGCTCGTCTTCGAGGTTATGGGCAGTATGTGGATAAAATTCACTACTCGAAAGAAGATTTCCCTGCCAAACCGGCCACTGTCGCAGTGACGTTGAAAGATTCTTCGGTAGAGCTTTTCTCATTTTACAGAGATGCGGATAAGAAATATATCCTGGATTTCTGGATTAATGAGGACTTGTTACCAGAGAAGAAAACCGCTTACAGAGAGCCGCTGCCGGTACCGGTGGCGGCCCAATCTGTGAAAAAATCGGTCCCTTCGGCACCGGTTACGAAGAACGCCTTACTAACTAAGAAAAGCCCGCTATTAACTGACATTGAAATTGAGAAGTCAGATGCTGTCTCTACTAAAGTAAATGCCGGCTATAGAGATTCAAGATATGGGGCCAGTCTCTTATGGGATTATGATCCCATGATCCCGCAGCTTGAGAAAGATATCAATCTTCAGGCCAAGACACCGGACTCGCTTTATCCCATTGAAGATCGATCGGCCCTCGATGACCCTAAAGAAGCCCATATGCAGCTTTCGATAAACTTTTATCGCGAGCAGAAGTGGGGACTTATGAATAAGTCTCTCACACTATATAGTAAAAAGTATGGAAGGGATTCGAACTTTGTTCTGAATGAATTTCTTAAAGCGAATGCTTTGATCAAAGAGAATATCAATAAACCGAATCGTGGAATTACTCAATCTGCGATGGTTATTCTTGCCAATATCAAGGATATGACTTCTGACTATCCACTTAAGTCGGCGATCCTCAGATACTTAATTCAGTACAACGTTAATATGAAAGATCATGTAAAGTCCCTGGAACTTGCTAAGGAACTTTATGTTGAGGCCAGAGGTGACTTCGACCAGGCAATGGTGATCCAGTCAGCTTTGACGATTCTTCATTCACTCGCTGAACTTCGTCAGGTCGCTAAGATTGAAGAATTTCTTAATGATAATAAGAAAATCGAAAGTATCCTTCCTCCGCAAATGAGTCTGGCCTACTGGACTTTTGCCATGCTCTCCAAAGGAGAAACGAAGGATTTGATTAAGCGAGTTCGCTCAGTTGAGAAGTCCCTAGCTAAACCAATTCATCCGGCGATCCTTTATAACCTGGGCGAGAGTTTGTTTCGTCAGGCCGACTTTGAAAATGCCATCAAAACTTATGATGAGTTTATTGCTGGTTACTCTTATCTTTTACAGGCACCACATGCTCGTTTAAGACTTGCTACCGCTTATGAGTTACTTGATCGTCCGGCCGATGAAACCTTGCTTCTGTACAAAAATGCCATCGATCGTTCAACATCTCCAGAAATCCGCTACGAGGCTAAGCTACGATATGTGGCCATGAATTTAGTGAGAAAGCTTAGACCTTCCAAAACAGATAGAGAAAGCGAAGTCTTTCTGGAACAGTCCCCGGACGAAACGAAGGCCCTGAATCAGGAATTGAAAAAGCTCCTATGGTTAGTACGTTTGCGACTTTTCATTTCTACTGGTGAATATGATAAGGCCTTATCTTACCTGACTTCTATTCCACTAGATGCTTTCAGACCAGCCGAACGCCGGATGTTTGAAGGCGATGGTGCAGAGATTGTTTATGGGATCATCCAGGATGCTTACCATAAAGAAGATTACGCCAAAGTAGTTAAGATCTGGGAAACCTATAAAGACAAATATGAGACCAAGGTTGCTGGTAATATTTATATGAATTTTGTCGTTTGCGACTCTTTCATTAAGCTTGGCCTCTATCAGAGCTATGACCGTGCTCTGGCCGCTTTTAAGAGCGTTCAGAAGGAAGAGGCGCGTACATTTCCAGTTTGGGTAGACCGTTTAAAGACGACCGATCTGGGTCAGATGATAGAAGAGTTGGATCTCATCCGTCTTGTGGCCGAATCAAAATGGCCGGAAGCCGAAGCCAAGTTGGCCACTTATCCAGTGTCACTTCGGGACTCCTTGAACTATCCATACTACCGGGGAATGGTTCAGTTAAAGCAAAAAAACTACTCTGAAGCTGTCTTGGAATTTGAAAAAGTGCTGGTTAAACAAAACCCAAAAAACAAGCTTACTCCGAGACAAACAGCTGATCTTTTAATGGGTTATGTAGAGTCGTTATATCAGTTGAAAGATCAGAATCGTTTTAAAACAGTTGTTCGGGCCCTCAATGAAGACATCAAGGAATCAAAGTCGGCACCGATCGTGAATATTTCCGAACGCATTAACTACCTCCTCATAGAATCCTATGCGGGGGAGTCTGAGCCTGAATGGAAGGAGCTCGAAATGATGACAAAGACGTTCCGGGAAAAATATCAAAAATCTCCTTACACTGCACGTATAAGCTATCTTTATGGGCTATCATTAATAAAGAATGCCAAAGTGCCAGAAGGTCGTGAGGTATTTACTCTGTTAACGAATGATAAAGATGTTCCTTCTCATATAAAAGAAATGTGTAGAAGCGAATTAGCAACGATAGAATTGATTGAAAAAAAATTATAAAACAAACCAATCTAACAACGGACAGGAGGTCTAATGTTATCTCAAGGTTTAACACTTGTAGGAAATCATCCCAAATTTAACACGGCTTTAGAGACTGCACGCAATGTTGCTGTTACTAAAACTCCGGTTCTTATCTCTGGCGAAGCTGGTTCAGGTAAGAAAGCTTTTGGGATGTATATTCACAACAATTCTGCGAGAAAAAATGCTCGTCTGGAAATCGTTGATTGCAGCCTGGATACACAGACCGTTGAGAAGATGGTTCTCGGTTACAGAGACGATGAAACAGGTCGTTTCAACCGTGGGGTCTTAGAAGTTGCCAATGGTGGTACGGTAATTTTTGCCAACATTGATGCACTGGATGAAAATTTCCAGAAACGCATCTATACTATCCTTCAAGAACTACCTGATTATGAGCTAGATGTTCGCATTCTTGCTACCACTTCGAAAAATCTCTCTAAGCTAGTTGGTGCAGGAAAGTTCTCACGCGCGCTTTATACTTACTTCAGCGGAGCTACGATTGATATCGTTGCCCTTCGTGAAAGAGGAACAGACGTGGAATTGATTGCTCGACACTTTATCGAAGAATATGCCAACGAGAATCAAGCTGGTAATATCTCTTTATGTGCTGAAGCTGCCCGCAAGCTGACAGACTACAATTGGAATAACAATCTTTCTGAACTTAAATCATTCATCCGTAAAACACTCTCTAATATGGAAGGATCTACTCTTGATGTTCGTGCTATCGAAAATGGCGAACGTAAGGTTGAGTTCTCTTCCCATGAAACAGACGAAGATGGCCTGAAGTTAATGTCTTTAAAAGATGCTGAAAAGCTTCTCATTAAAAAGGCTCTGGTTTTCACTTCTGAGAACAGAACTCAAGCCGCTAAAATTCTCGGTGTTTCGATCCGTACTTTAAGAAATAAGATCAACGAGTATCGCGCCGAAGGCGCCAGCTACTTTGTTAATCTACGTTAATATTTAAGTATAAATTATTGGGGCCACATGGACGTCAATGACAAAACACTAAAAGCGCTCACTACAGCGTTGAATTTTCGGGAAATGCGCCAGGAGCTTATTTCTTCGAACGTCGCTAATGCCAACACTCCGGGCTTTAAGGCCAAGAAGATGGACTTTGAGGAAGCGTTGGCACGAGCACTGGATGTGGATGGTCAGATGCAGATGAATGTCATAGATGGGCGACATCATACTGTTGGCAATGGTGGCTTCAATAATTTAGAACCTGAGATCTATGATAATCCCAATGGAGTAGTCTCCGAGAACGGGAACACTGTAGACGTTGAAGCTGAGATGGCAACAATGGCGGAAAACAAGCTGATGTACGATGCACTTGTTCAGCTGATCAATAAGAAGATGGGTATTATGAAATACGCCATCAATTCTGAAAAATAGGGTTAAATAATGGACTTGCTATCATCACTTAGAATAAGTTCCTCGGGTCTCGCGGCACAAAGAAAAAGAATGGAAGCTCATTCTTCTAACATTGCCAACGCTCAGACCACGAGAACCGCCGAAGGCGGACCTTATCGACGTAAAGAGGTAGTGTTCGGTTCAGAACCAGCAAGAGAAACTTTCTCTGAGATCTTAGAGGGTGAGCTTTCTGAGAATGCTCAAACTGTCCATGCCACAGAAGTCGTTCATTCTGACAAAGTGGTCTATAAACACGATCCATCTCATCCTGATGCCAATGCTGAGGGGTATGTGGCCATGCCGGACATCAATCCGATGGTGGAGATGGCCAATATGATTGAAGCTCAAAGAGCTTATGAATCAAACGTGACCGCCATTAACACGACTAAACAGATGGCCATTAAAACATTAGAAATCGGAAGAGGTAACTAATGTCGATTAAAGATATCGCCGGTTTTCAACAGACTCTTGGAACAAGTAATGCCCGCGGTTGGACTCGTGAAACTGATAATAGTTTTGGCGGCCAATTTGGAATAGAGACTCCAGGAGTTGGTGGTACTGGTGAAGCCGGAAAAACATTCGGTGAGTTCTTACAGGAATCCATCAGTAAAGTGAACAGCATTCAGCAGGATGCGAATGTGGCGATGGAGAAGCTTGCCAGTGGAGAAAGCCAAAATTTACATGAAACACTTTTGGCCGTAGAGAAAGCGGATATCGCTTTCCGTACGATGAATCAGGTCCGTACGAAAGTATTGGATGCTTACCGCGAAATAATGAAGATGCAGATCTAACTTAGGATGAGTTAGTGACCATAGAATCAGGAGGATTCTTTGAATAATTTCATGAACCAGACACTACAGAATTTTGTCGAATTCTTTAGGTCCCTCGACATGAGCAGAAGATTAGGTCTTATCGTTATGGCCGGTCTTTTGGTGGCTTCGATGGCAGGAATTATTATCTGGTCCAGTAAGACAGATTATAAAGTCCTCTACACAGATCTAACCAAAGATGACTCCGCAGTAATCTCCCGCATGCTGGAAGAAGGTAAAATCTCCTACCAGGTAAAAGATGATGGGAAGACGATCATGGTCCCGGAGGATCAGGTTGAAATCTGGCGTCTGGAAATCGCTAAAAAAGGTGTGAATTTTACAGGTACCGTTGGCTATGAGGTTTTTGATAAACAGGCCTTCGGCACAACTTCCTTTGTTCAAAAAATTAATAAACAGCGTGCCCTGGAAGGGGAGCTGGTTAAAACGATCATGCATATCAAAGGTGTGACTCGTGCGCGTATTCACTTATCGATTCCTGAATCTTCGCCATTCGTTTCTGAGCGCAAACCACCAGGCGCATCGGTTGTGCTTGATGTAGAGCGTGGTGTAACGATGACTGGCGATGAAGTAAAAGGGATTCAGTCGCTGGTAAGTTCTTCTGTTGATGGTATGCGTTCTCATAATGTTGTCGTTATTGATTCCCGAGGGAAAAAGTTATCCGAAAACGATGGCGATAATATGTCTACAGAGACTGCCAATCGTCTGGCCCTTGAGACCAAGTTAAACTCACAATATGAAAAGAAAGTGGAAGAAATTCTTTCCCGTGTGATCGGCGAAGGAAAGGTTATTGCCAAAGTAGCCTTGAAAATGGATTTCACGGAAAAACTAGAGACTCATACAACATATGATTCTGAAAATGCAGCGGTCGTTTCTGAGGTTCGTAATGAACAAAAAATGGTCGGAGTAAGACCATCTCCGCAAGGGATTCCTGGCGCTCGTTCTAATCTTCCAGGGGAAAATCCTCAGCCGGGCATTCCTGAAACTCGAAATGATGTGGACAAATCTCTTGTAACCCGGAATATGGCGGTTCCAACTACCGTTACGAAGTCAAAAAAACCGACTGCAGAGATCAGCAGTATGTCAGTTGCTGTGATGGTGGATGGTAAGAAGGTTCCGGTATTAGGAGAAAACGGCGCTCCGATGGTAAACGAGGACGGAGTTACGGTTACCAAGTATCAGGCCTGGTCAGAGGAAGAGCTCCAGAATTTTCAGCAGATCGTAGCTTCAGCTCTTGGAATCAATCTTAATCGTGGTGACAAAATCGTCATTAAGAACATGCAGTTTGCCAAAGAAGACCTGTCTGAAATGGAAGCCATCATGAGAGAGCGTGAGAACCGCGAACTCATGAAAAATATCACAAAGTACTTGATGATCGGTGCTATAATTTCATTATTCTTCTTCATCGTTGTCCGTCCATTCATCCAGTGGTTAACGGAGAACTCTGTGGAATCAATCGAGGACTTCCTTCCTAAGACGATTGAGGAATTGGAGAAGCTTCAGGCCAATCAACGCCTGCCGGGGTTAGAGGACGTTCTTCCTTCATTGGAAGATAAACTCAATCCTGAGAAGATTGAAGGAAACATGTTGCGAGAAAAGATTATCTCGCTGGTTGAATCGAATCCTGGAAAAGCCGCTCAGGTTGTTCACGATATGATTCACGCAGCTGATACCCATAAAGAGATTGCTTAAGTAGGAGTTGATTGTGCCTGATGAGAATAAAGCTTTAGAACCAGATGTGCAGTATGCGCTCTTATCCGGTCAGGAAAAAGCGGCGATACTTCTATCGGCTTTAGGTCCAACAACAACGAAACTTATCTTTAAGCACATGAAAGATAATGATGTTAAGCGCATGATTAACACCATGTCATCTCTCTCTAAATCTCCTATCTGGATGGTGAAAAAAGTTCTGGAAGAATTTTATTCTGCTATTAATGAAGATTCAGAACTATTGTTTTCGGAAAACAAAGGCCGTGATTTCATTCTTGGTACGCTGGGTGAAGATCGAGCGAAACAACTTCTGGGCCAGATCGTAGATGTTGGCCAGTCAAACACACTTGAATCTCTGGAGTTGGTTGATACCAGAACATTGGCGAACTTTCTTATTAATGAACATCCTCAGACGATTGCGCTCATTTGCGCTCATTTACCAGTTGAGAAAAAAGTAGATGTTCTTCGTAAGTTACCTGAGGGTCTGCAAGCTGAAGTTGTTCTGCGTGTGGCGAACCTCGACTTCGTTTCTCCTGAACTTATTGCCCAGCTTGATGATGTTCTTAAAACAGAACTTTCAACTCTTGGTTCAATCGATACGCAACAACTTGGTGGTATCGAGCCTATCGCCGATATGCTCAATCTCATGGATAAAAATTCTGAGAAAAACATCATGGCGAGGGTTGAGGAAAAAGATCCTGAACTTGCTGAAGAAATCAGAAAACTCATGTTCGTTTTCGAAGATATTATTTACGTGGATGATAGGGGTATTCAAGAGCTTCTTAAAATTGTGGATAACCAAAAACTTGTTATCGCTCTTAAAACGGCTCCTGATGATGTTAAAACGAAGCTCTTTAAGAATATGTCGAACAGAGCTGCGACTCTTCTTAAAGAAGATCTCGATGCCATGGGCCCGACCAAAATATCGGATGTCGAAAAGGCCCAACAAGACATCGTTCAGCAGCTTAAAGATCTTGAGACTAAAGGTAAGGCCATTATTTCTCGTGGTGGTGAAGGCGACGCGTTCGTCTAAAAGGTTTAAGTATCCATGCAAAAGTATCGTAATGCAGAAATTAAATCTTTTGAATTCACTGATCTTCAGGGAACTCATGTCATTACTCAGACTCAGTTTAAGTCCTTCGAATTCGGTACCCTTGATGGAAAACCAATGGCCAGCGAGATCATTTCGGATGAGACCATTCGTACAGAAAGAAATTTCGCTAAGAAGAACAATTTTAAAATTGATGATATCGTTCAGGACTGCCGAGGCTTAACTAAGCAGGAACAAAATGATCTGGAAGAGCGTATTCAATCAGAAGTAAAAAAACGGCTGGAACTTGCCTTTCAGGAAGCCTATCAGGAAGGTTTAGAGAAAGGGCGAGCTGAAGGACGTGAATTAGCGATTAATGAATATCAAGAGACTCTCGCTCAAAAGGCAGAACGTTTTGATGATATCATCACTCAAGTCCAGGGACAGTCTGATAAGATTCTTCAGAAGAATCGACAAGAAGTTTATGAATTCATTAAGCGTTTCACTAAGTGGATCATTTTGAAAGAGATCGATGAAAAAGTGTATCTGGAGTCCCTTCTGGAGAAACTTATCCTTGAACTAAATGTTAGAAAAAATCTCATTGTAAAAGTTGGTCGTGCAAATTTCGAACAAATGCCTGAAGTGATTCATACTGTAGAGTCAAAACTTGGGCAGCTGGTAAATGTGCGTGTGGAAATTGTTCCGGAGATTCATCATCCCGGCATTATTCTGGAAAGTGAGAACGGCTTGATCGACGGGTCGATGGAAGGTGTTTTTAGCAACATCGACAAGATCTTCGAACAGGTAATTCGACATGAGTGATTTAAATTTAAATCAAATTCTCCGCTACATTGAAAATAAAGTTCCCTACGAAAAAATTGGTAAAATCCTGGGCTCTAAAGGGATGGTCTATGAGGCATCGGTCCCTCGTGCAGTCCTTGGATCGAATGTGGAATTTGTGGCGGAAAATGGGGAACGCTCACTAGGTGAGGTCGTGGCCATTCAGGGACAGAATTGTATGGTCATGCCTTACAATGAAATCTCCGGCATAAATTCTGAAACTAAAATTCATCTTAAAGATATCGTGACTGAAATTCGCATCTCTCCGAACATGCTAGGTCGGGTCATCGATTTTCAGGGTAATCCGATGGACGGGAAAGGTCCGATTGAAGGTCCTTATGAAAAACGTTCGATCTTTGGAACGCCTCTAAATCCGCTGGATCGTCCTCCCATTCGCGAGCCTCTGGATACCGGGATTAATTCGATTAATTGTTTCATCACTGCCGGCAAAGGTCAGCGCTTGGCGATTATGGCCGGTTCAGGTGTTGGTAAATCTGTACTCATGGGTATGATTGCTAAAAATACCAATGCTGATATCAGCGTGATTGCTCTTATCGGTGAACGTGGTCGTGAGGTTTTAGAATTCATTCAATGTGATCTGGGTGAAGAAGGCCTGCAGCGAGCCGG
>JAEYUK010000262.1 GCA_023432655.1 Pseudomonadota bacterium
CCTTCATATAATTGAGATGGATGTCTCGGGAACGGTCCTCCGCCTGGGAAGATGATACCGGCCCATGAATCTGTTACTCGTCCGTAGAGCTCGCCATTAATAAAATTCCCCATCCTCCCAAAGAAGAGTCCTGGACCGCCGGCGACAGCGAGACAGTCGGCCAGTTGGAAAAAATGGACTTTATTTTTGCGCGCAAAAAGATAAGTGGAAATACACATTCCAAAAACGGCGCCATGGAAAGAGAGACCACCTTTCCACACGGCCAAAGCATCCGCAAAGTTTACTGAGTAATAATCCCAGTTATAAATAAAGACATAAAAGAGACGGGCACCCAGAAACATCCCAAGGATGAGCCAAGTGATGTACTTGTCTATAGCTTCTTTAGGGAGAGGCCAGAACTTTTTATCGTAGAGATATTTAAGAATGAATCCACCAACGATAAAACCGAAAACATACATGGCGCCATACCAGCGCACCTGAAGAGGGCCTACAGAGAAAATAACGGGGTCAATCCAGTCTTGATTCATGGAATTTAGCTTAACGGACTAATCCGTTGAAGACAACTACAGATTAAGGGTTGGTTCAAACTTCCCGTAGGATGCGGCGACATTGGCGCTGAGATTATAGATGGCCGCTTTCATTGGCCCAGTGATCCCTTGAAAACTTAAAAGGCAAGTACTCACACTTAAAAAACCAATGATATCCTCTCGAGACATATTTCCGGTATTTCCGGCATCTTTATCTTTTCTAATTATTTTTAAAGAAGGCGAAATTTTAAGCATATCCCCATTGGAGAAAATGACTTTTCGATTGACGTCGATGACAATGGCTTCACCAAAAGAGTCCTGCTGTTTCATGACAATGACTGACCCGTCTTTTACCGTCCCCCAATAGCAAAGGACTCCTTCGGTGGCCAAGGCTTGAGAAAGAAATCTAGTCAGCATGATCCTGATACCTACCATCTGATCCGTATGGAAGATGTCGGAGTTAATGGCGAGTTCCCACAGCGTCTTTGAATGCGGAAGCCCCATAATCCCTACTTTCCTGTAAGTATAAACCGGCATACCCATTTGGAGAGAAAGTGATTCTGCGCCGTATTTATCCAAAAGGTCAGGTCCATTAATTTGTAATTGGAGTCTTGAACTGGCACTCTGAATCGAAAGCATTCGAGTATAGGGGCGCTGCAAAGGGATCTTGCGACTTTCGATCTCGGATAGAGCACCAAACCCCATTTCAGTTAAGAGGTGGAGAAATTTGGGAGTTGCTTCATCCTGTCTGATGCGTAAATAGACAGGATAATCATAGCCTTTACGGTACTGGTAATAACTCCATTTAATCTCTTCCATCTTAGACTCCTTGTCCTAAGAATCTAATCGGTGATTTGGAATGAAAGATAAGTACCTTCTTAATAATTGGAAAGTCCGTCTAAATCAATTAAGCTTTGAAGGCACATATGAATAACGAAAACCTCTATCTGTTTAAGTTTGCCTGGAAAAGCATTCGAAGGAATGCGGGGCGAAGCTTTTTTATCGGGTTTTCGGTATCCCTCGCGGTCACCATTGCCGTTTGGG
The DNA here is from genome assembly GCA_023432655.1 of Pseudomonadota bacterium. Taxonomy (GTDB): domain Bacteria; phylum Bdellovibrionota; class Bacteriovoracia; order Bacteriovoracales; family Bacteriovoracaceae; genus Peredibacter. Next base: position 1,572 of record JAEYUK010000262.1, read on the forward strand.
TGATGGCCTTTTTTGAAGGGATGAATGCCCAGATCGAAAAAGCGGTGGTGAATACTAATACCGGGTTCTTTCAAATCCAGGAACAGCACTATGCCCGTTCAACTGATTCAGCTTTCCCCGCACACTATGATGAGCGCTTAAAAAAGAAACTCTCTCGTCCAGATATAAGCGCCGTCTCCCCCGAGCTCGTCTTGGATGCTAACATCTCCACTCCCGAAGGCTCGGCGGGACTACTTGCCATCGGAGTTGTGCCCGAGCTTCACCAGCATCTTCTTCCACTTGCTTCTCACATGGTGAGCGGTAAATTCATTGATCAGGATGAATATGGAGTGGTTATTGGAGAGGAACTCGCCAAACTATTTAAGTTTCAAGTGGGAGATCAGTTAGTTTTAAATTATCAGGATCAGCAGGGAGAGCTTCGCTCAGAACTTCTGAATATTCAGGGTATCTATCATTATAACAGCCAGGGTTTTGAAAAAAGATTTATTTATATCAATCAAAGCACCTGGCAAAAACTTTTTCTAAATGAAGATAGTGAAAAAATCCTTTTCAACAGAATAACACTTCTCACTCCTGGTCTCGAATACGAAGACTTATTGAAAGAGATCATTTCCGGCACGGATTTTTCCCTCAAAAGTTGGAAAGATATGAATCCAGAGATGGCGGTCGTTCTGGATTTTCATGATGGGATGATTAAGTTTTTTTTCCTCATCATAGGAATCACCATTACCATGACCATCCTGACCCCTGTAAATATGCTTTGGCAGGAAAGGTTAAAGGAACTTCGGATGATGAATGTCATTGGAGTTACTAAGCGCAATTTTTGGAAGATTGGTTTCTCTGAAGTTTTTCTTATGATCTGTCTTTCGGGGCTGTTCTCATTCATACTGCTCATTTCCGTTATCGGGGTTCAATCACAGACCGGGCTCGATTTTAAACATCTGAGTGATGGCATCGCCATTGAGCGAGCAGGCATTAAACTCCCGGGAGTCATTTATCCCCTGCTCTCAGGAGAACAACTTCTCATCACTTTCGTCTTTGTCGTTCTGGTACTAGGCTTCAGCTATATTTTTTCGATCCAGCGAACTCTAAAAAAACTGGAGTCGGACACATGAGACATTTTTTATTCCTCTTGAAATTTGCCTATCGGAATTTATGGCGGGCCCCTCGTAGAACCTTTATCATGCTCATGAGCTTGATCTTTGGCACAGGTTTTATTATCTGGGATCTGAACTTTGCCAACTCCGGATCAAGAGAAGTGATGAAGGATTTTCTTTCTCAATATGCCGGTCAATACCACATTTCCCAAAGTGGGTACTATGACGAAGATAACAAAAAAGAATTCAACATCTACCGCACACTGACTGATGAAAACATTAAGGATAAATCCTTATTCCCGCTCTCTACTCCCAGAGTGACTGCTCCGGTTTTTATTTCAGGTGAAAAGAAAACACTGGGAGTTCTTCTAACTGGTCTGGATGTTTTAAAAGAAACGAAGCTCACCTCACTTCCCAAGGCCACTAATGTTGGCCGATTCCTGTCTCCATCAGGTAATAAAGAAATCATCCTGGGAAAAAAACTGGCCCAACGGATTGATGCCAACCTCGGAGATGAAGTGGTGGTGATCGGACAGGCGTTGGACGGCTCAGTGGCCAACGATCTTATGACCGTGGTGGGTCTTCTAGACTTCGGCGGCGGAGATCTTGAAGAATCTCTGGCCTTTACTCAAATTCATTCCGCTCGTGAACTTATGAGTATGACTGAAGATCAGTACCACGTCAGAGTAAGCTTCAATATGGAAGATGAAACTTTGCCTAAACTTCCAAATCTGCAGGTGACTTCCTGGCATGAACTTTTAACTGAAATCAGTGTTTCTCTTCGCTTTATTGATAACTTCACCTGGACTGTTACCTTCATCATCGTGTTAGTCATAAGCCTGGGTTTGTCCAATACCCTGATGATTACCTTTTTTGAAAGAGAGCAAGAATTCCAAACGCTTAATATTATCGGCGCCAATACCAGGTGGATTGCCTTGAGTCTCATGTTGGAAGTATTCATGATGGGAACTCTCGCCATTTTGGGAGGGGCCCTTTTCGGTCATCTTGCGACCACCTATTGTTACTATTATCCGGTAAATATTCAGATGTTCACTGGCGGAAAACCGATCATCATGGGTGGTATGACTATCGTTCCACTGGTGAGAATTTATCCAGTGATGGAATACTACTGGAAAGTTCCTCTCTTAGTTTACTTTTTCCTGGGTCTAACCATGATTCATCCTCTTATAAGAGTGATTCGCAGGAGTCGGCATGCAATTTGAAATGATTAACGTTAATAAGATTTATGAAGCCTCCGCAGATAACAAAGTTTATGGTGCTCGAGATATCAATATCGAGATCCATGAAGGAGACTTCGTCGCGCTGGTTGGCCCTTCCGGCTCCGGTAAGACGACTATCCTCAATCTCATCGCTGGACTCATCCTGCCTTCGAGTGGAGTTTTAAATCATGGTGGAGTCGATATCACGCACTTATCTCTCGAAGAAAGAACACGTCACCGGTTGGATTCCATGGGTTTTATTTTTCAGGATTACCAGCTGCTTCCTATCCTTACCGCCGCGGAAAATATTGAATTCCCACTTCAGCTAAAGGGCTATGATCAAAATGAAATAAAAACCCGTGTTGACTGGGCCCTTAATCAAGTGGGCCTTCCCGGCATGGGAAACCGATTTCCTAAACAACTCTCCGGCGGCCAGCAACAAAGAGTTTCCATTGCCCGGGCGATTGCCGGAAGACCAGAGCTCATTCTCGCCGATGAACCCACCGCTAACCTTGATTCCCGAACAGCACAGGAAATTATTGAACTCTTTTTAAAGCTCAATAAAGAATTTAATTTAACCTTTGTTTTTTCAACTCATGACCAGCGTCTGATTGATGAGGTGAGAACGGTGCTTTACATTAAAGACGGTCAGATCACAGAAAAAAGGACTCATCATGTTTAAAAAACTATTAAGAAAAGATTTCGTCCTTTGTGTCGCTTTAGGAGCGAATGTTAATAATGCCGATGAATGGCTTAAATACTCCGAGAAACAAATGCGCGGAGACAGGTCACATTCAGAAATCACCATGACCATCCAGACACCGAACTGGACGAGGACGCTGGAAATTGAATCAGACGTTGAAGGAAAAGATCTGGCCATTTCAACCATCAACTCTCCTGCAAAAGAGAAGGGTATCAGGACTCTGCGGATCGAAAACAATATGTGGAACTACTTTCCTAAATTAAAGAGGAAGGTAGCAGTTTCAAGTTCCATGCTTCTGGCGAGCTGGATGGGCTCAGATTTTACCAATGATGATATTTTGAAAGCTTCTTCCATGGCCGATGACTACACTCATACTTTTATTCCCAATGAAACCGTTAATGGTGAAGAGTATCGGGTGATTAATAATCTTGCGAAAAGTAATACTAAAGTGATGTGGCCCAGAATTGTGACCTATTCTTCCCCTAAGGACTGTCTGCCGCGAATTTATCGCTACTATGATAAAGAAGGTAAACACCGCCGCACCCTCACGCTAAGTAATGTGAAAAAGTTTGATGGGAACCTCTTCCCGACTCACTGGGAGATGAAACCGGAAGATGAGCCTAATAAGAAGACGGTCCTGGATTATAAGAATGTTAAATTCAATGTCAGTTTTCCAAAAGATCACTTCTCACAGAAAAATTTATCCGGACGCTAATGAAACTTTTTTTATTACTCTTTCTTATTCCTCTCGTAACTTCAGCAAAAGTTGTTCCTGAACTTTCAGGGAACCTTGAGGGGCAATTTCGTCAGAGCGATAACAACACTGAAGCCAAAGAAGACCTCTTCCAGAACTGGAATAATGAAAACTTTTATCTTTTGTACGGGAACCTAAACGGGAAGGTAGAAAAAGATAACTCCCGTGTCGAGGCCAACTGGTTTGTCCGCTACAGCTACTCAGATCTCTATGAACCAAATCCGCCCTACTTTGCCACAAAGATTTTCACTTTTCCTAATGAGCTTGTGGCCCGTGATCTATTTAAGCTTCAGCATAAAGAACAAAATGGTAAAGAGCAGGTTGAGTCCATTTTAAATAAGTTTTACTACGAAATTGATCTTGGTCAAAAGCGGCTGATGCTTGGAAGGATGTATATTAACTACGGTCTAGGAGAAATATTTAACCCCATAAATCCTTTCAATCAACCCACCGGGCTTACTTCAATTTCTCAAGTCGCCCAAGGAAATGATGGGATTTCTTATACTCATTTTTTAACCGACTCCCATAGCCTCCAAATACTCCTTTTAGGTGATAAGAGTCGTGACAATTATGAAGGCGACATAGATAC
>JAEYUK010000005.1 GCA_023432655.1 Pseudomonadota bacterium
TCAAATTCATCAGTTACATAAACAGATAATTCTATAATCATCGTAGTAGTCACACACAGGAGAGCGGTCCTCCCATGAGAAATATGAGGCATTTGTGCCGACATTGATTGTGCTCCCGGAAGTGTCATCAGCAAAATCCTGACAGTTGTTTCCTGCCCCTCCGTCACTTCCTACTCCTGAATACCAGTAAGCATCAGGCCATCCACTCCAAGTCTCAAACCCCATAAGATTTGGTCCTTTATTAACCAAGTCTTGTAGCGAACTAGCAATCGTCGTCGTCCCATCTATGAGCTTAACTGGTGAGGCTGCATCTAAGCTATTGGTAGCGATAAAACTCTTAAGGCCAGAGGTAGATGACCTTCCGATAAAAGAGTAAAAATTCGTGCAAGTCACTGCTGGAGCATAATTGCCGAAAGAGGAACTGCAGTAATTATTAAACTGTGGAGCTTCAGTTTTAATTGAGCCGACGGTAAAAGTAAGATCTGTCTGAAAGGCATAAACCGGCGTTTTAGGTCCGGCACCACTGGACTTATCGTCATCACTTCCACATCCCACTAACAAAAGACTGATACTGAATAGAGCGAGGACATTTAGATATTTCATTTATTCCCTGTAGGTTATTTATCTTTTATTAAATTATATTTAATATTAAACTCAGCAACACCCCCCATATTGGGGGAGATTCGTACAGGCAAAGGACCCTCTATTAGCTGGTTTTTAACATTGCTTCATATTGGAATCCTCATTGTCTCAGTCCTCTTAACCATAGAGTTCTGGAAGGATAGAAAGTTAAAGACAGTCCAATGTCTTTTTCTTCTTCTCATCTCATTTTCGATTGTTTCATTTTTCACACTCAACACTTACACAGCATCAGATTTTGTAAATAAGATCGGGTTTTCAAGATTACGCTATATCGGTTACTCACTCTTGTGTCCCGCCACTCTCCTTTTTACTACCTCGATTACAAAATACTGGAACTTCCTGAATCATAAGTTGATGCGTTTTTTATTATTCATGCCTGCTCTACTCGCCAGTTTGGCATCACTAGATCTCATTCCTCATGATCTTCTGGTGACTGGACATCAACCACTATCCATTCTAGGTCTCTCAGTTGTTCAATTTGAAAATGGTCCCCTCTTTTACCTCTACTATGGATGGAGTAATCTTCTTATTTCACTTGCCTTGGGCATGCTCGTCTTCAAAATCTACTCCGACCAATATTACCGCCAGGATTATTTGATTCTATCTCTTGGGATGACCAGTGGTTATTTGATTGATTTCTATGGCGTGTTCTTTAACCCTTCTCTTCGGTTTACAATGATATCGGCCGGAACATTTCTCATCTCCCAAGTTTCCATTTATTATGTTCTCAGGAAAAACTCTTTCTTTGGTCTGGTAGAAACCAGCGAAGAACTTAGTCACAAGTATAACTTTCAAAAAAAACTTTTATCCCTGGTGGGACATGATCTCGCCGGGAACATTCAGCAATTGGCACGCCTATCGAATAAACTTACCAGCGGACATCAGGGAGAGATGGAGCTTATTAAAGTTATCAGCGATACTTCCCTTTCTTCGGCCGAGTTAATTAGTAATGTGATGAGATGGGTAAAGTCACAAGATGGAAGTGATTTCAAAGTTCACTACGAGGCGATCAACACTAAAGAACTTCTCGTCGAGCTCATTGATTCTCTTACCCCCGTTTACTCAGGGATCAGAGAGCTGGTAACAATTGACGTTTCTAAAGAGTCATTCGTTATAACAACCGACAAAGAGATGATTACCTTTATTCTTAGAAATTTATTCACTAATGCCTACAAGGCGGTGGCATTTAAAGAAGAGCAGGACCGAAGTATTAAAATTATCGTGAACACGGCAGGAGAGAAAATCCTCTTCGAAATTTCCGATAACGGTATAGGCCTTGATTCAACAGAACTGGATAATTTATTCAACAAAAAGAAAATGAAACATTCACTTCAGGGTCATGGTATTGGTCTATCTATGGTTAAGATGATGGTTGAAATACTACGCGGCTCGATCGTCATAAATTCCAAGAAGAATCAAGGAACCCAGGTTTACCTCTCACTCCCTTTATAAAACCAGGAGATCAGATTGTCCCTGCTGGTGATACTCGTTTTACTTCCGATATTTGCCAGATGGGTTTTAATGGTCTCAGGAGAACATTGTAAGAAACTAGCGATGGACTTATTACTGTATCCTTTCACAAGTAGAGATAGGACTTCAAATTCTTTTTCAGAGAGCCGCTGTTTGGAAGCTTCATTCTGCAGGACTTTCGCCAACTCCTTGTCGATATAGATCGAATCCTCATTGAGAGTGAGATGATCCAAAGCCTCTTTGAATGAGTTAATGTCATAGGACTTCAGGAGAAGAGCAGAAATCTTGTATCTAGATAACTGAAGAAATAGCGGAAGACTTGTTTCGGCCGTGAGGACAATGATTCTTAAGTTAACATTTTTCAGCTTTAAACGTTTTAATACTTCTAGCCCTGAGATGTCAGGGAGATTTAAATCCAGAAATAAATAATCAGGCCTTAAAGTTTCAATCTTTGACAGAGCTTCAAGACCATTAAACACACTCGATACCTCAAAAGATATATCCGGATGAATTTCTTTTAGAGTGTATTTAATCCCCGTGTGGATAATCGGGTGGTCATCACAGATCAGAATTTTCTTTGAGTCGCTTTTCATCACTTTATTCTATTTGTAAGTGACGGATGACGAAAACAGATAATCACTTCCGCCGGCGGAAGTAGGTAAAAAAAAAGCCCGGCATACGCAGGGCTTTTCTTTTATAAATTTGGTACTCCCAAGGGGATTCGAACCCCTGTTAC
>JAEYUK010000007.1 GCA_023432655.1 Pseudomonadota bacterium
TGTCATTTATGAGATAGGATCACTCTAAGAAATACCTTACTCAACTTCTTGGTGAAGATCCGAACAAAAACTTTTTATCCAACCATTTTACCAAACTTCCTTATTCACGACCTCATGGTGCCAAAGAGTTATTACATCTTCTGAACTGGAAGGTGATTGAAAATATTTTTGAAGAGAAAAAATCAGTTTTAAGAATTGTCCAAGATGGCCGAGTGATTAAAGACTATGTGGATTTAAGTTTTAATGAAGCTCAGAAACATCACTCTATGGGGCACACTCTTCTTTTAAGGTATGCAGAGAAATCCTCTTCTGAACTAAAAGAACTCGCTATGGATTTTGAAAAATCTTTTCACACTCCTGTCGACATTCAGCTTTACTGCACACCTGAAGGACATAATGCTTTCGGTTGGCATTATGACGTGGAGGAAGTTTTCATTATTCAAACCAGGGGATCAAAAACATATAGCATCAGACCCAATACAGTTCATCCTCTTCCCTTAGTCACTTCTATTCCTAAAGATTTAAACTATGAAAAAGAAAAAACACCTATCGAAATAAAAATCACTCTGGATGAGGGAGATTTTCTCTACATACCATCGGGCTGGTGGCACATCGCCAGAACCGAAAGAGAATCTATGCACATATCAATTGGTCTTATGCCCTCTTCAGCTGTAGATCTTGCGAGTTTCTTACCACGGTTTCTTTCCAGAAACGAATTCTGGAGAACAAGAATGCCGGTGCATTTGGTATTTCCAAATAAAGATGATGAAATCGCTTTCTATCAGGAGGCCATGGGTACATTGGGTAAAGATTTAAGCAAGATCATGAGTTCTTCAGAATTTATTCAAGAATTCCTGGAATGGAAGAGGTCATCAAAATAGAATTGAGGTAAAAAAACTTCCCGGAGAATGAGGATAAGTCACACTGTAAGTGAGATGACTCTTAAAATCTACTCCTACCCATTCTAAAACATCAACTCCAAGCTTTCCTGAGAGAATGATCAGGGCCACTCCCGCCAAAGACATTATCATTTTCATTCTCACAGGATGCTCCAATACAGGTTTCATCACAGAAGAAAGAGAGGATAAGATCAAAAACCAGATACCTGAATAGACTCCTGCCCCAAGTCCCAGGACAATGCGGTCCTGGAGAGCATCATACTTACTAGAAAAACCGCCGATTAAAATGAAAGCATCAAGATAGGCATGTGGATTCAAAATACTGAATGTCATGGCCAGGATGATACTTCGTCTGAGAGTGGTTTTGATGGGATCAGAGGAGACTCTTAGGATTGCACTGTCAGCGAAGAGCTTACTTAATCCATAAAAAAACATAAATGAAACACCAAGTATTCCTATGAATATTTTTAGTCCAGGGAAATATGTAAAAAGTGTTGCAGCTCCAGCGACTCCGAGAAGGATCAGTGTGAGATCACAGAGAAAGCACACGAATGAGATCATGAGATGATGTTGCCGTTTAAGACCGGCCTCAAGAACAAAAATATTCTGAGCACCTAAGGCAAAAATCAAACTCGCTTGCAAGACTAGACCTTCTAAGAAAAGACTTCCCATAATCTCCTCCGGCGAGAGGAAATTCTAGGGGATTAAGGTGGGTGTTTCACCTTATTTTCAAATCAAGATTGTTGCTACTTTTTTACAAACTTTAATCTACGATAAACGAGCATACGATTATTAGCAGGCATGTCATAGTCGCAGAGAATTTCAAATCCATTTTTAATCATGTTCTGATTAACATCTTCAAAAGAACGAATACCACTCAATGAGTCACGTTCTTTCAGAGATCGGTCAAATTCTTCATTACTCGCGGAAGTAAACTCCCCATTGTATTTAAACGGTCCATAGATTAACACTAATGAATTTTCTCTAAGACGGTGTCCTAAAAGTTTTATGAGGGATTTGCATTCTTTCCAGTGCATGATGTGGAACGTGTTGGCCGTTAAAACCACGTCAAATTTTAATTTTGGAAAGTCATCCTTTCCAACTTCAAGTCTAACAGGAAGCTTAATGTTAGGAATTTTTGATTCAGACACCCAAAGTTTAATCCCCGAAAGTTTGGCGGATACATCAGTTGGATGCCATTCCATCCAAGGAAAATGAGGCGCTAAATAAACTGCATGTTGGCCGGTCCCTGATCCTACTTCGAGAAGCCTTTTATGCTCCGGAGTTATAAATTCCTTCATGACTTCAAGAATGGGTTCTTGGTTACGTTCGCAGGAGGGAGAAAATGGTTTTTCCATGGGCAGATACTACTTTTATTAAAAAAAGGGGCCCATGAGGGGCCCCTTCAAATATCTGAATCAGTTTAGTTCAAATTAGTTTGCTTGGCATGTTAAAAGAAGTGAACCAGATTTGGTTGAAACAGCAGCTGTGGCCACAGCTCTCGCCTTCATAAATTTTGCTTCTGAGACTGTGTTAGTCAATCTATCAGTCATCGTTACTTTTACAGTATTTCCGATGGCCTTCGCCGTAATGTGGACATTGAGCATCATCATCTTCCCTCGACCATCAAGAATTAAAAAAGCACCTCTTTCAGCATTAAGACCCTTTGGATTGTAATTTAAAAATAAAGAGCCTGGAGTATGTTTAGCATCAATTAAAGTGTCGAGACCATATCCCACTAAATAAGGAGCAATAAGACCATTAACACTCACACCATCTTCGTTGAGACCAATCATCTGAGCTTCGCAGTTGAATGAATTAATAGAAGACTGAGCAGATGCTGAAAAAGACATGACAGAAACTAAAGCAAAAAGAGATAGCAAAACTGATTTCATAAAGGCTCCTTTAAAAATTATTGCAGGAGCTGATATCACTTAATGAATCAAATTGCTATTTGGCGGGTAGATTTTACGGCCCTATTCAGAGTGCTCTTCAAGTTCGCTTCGATGATAACCATTCCTATCATAGCCATCACGGTCAAAGCCTTCCTGATTGTAGCCGTCACGGTTATAACCTTCTTCATCACATTCTGATTCAAGTTCAAAAATTTCAGTAGTTTGGGTTACTTCCTGGGGAGCTTCATCGGGAACCCTTTGTGCCACTTCGGCCGGAATTCTTCGTTTCTGAATTTCTATGGAAAAGTCCATGGCAACGTCATCGATATTAGAAGGAACACCATCAGGACCGGAGCTAAAGATCTTCACCTGGCCTATATTCTGGTTTACATAAAGCTGGTAGGGGTTGCCCCAAATATCCACAGCGTGGTCATGTTCCTTATCGCCTTTTAATTCACGGGCCAGCACGGAGTATTGACTATGAAAGTTCGCTCTTATGAAGTCTGAAAACTTTTGAGCATCCGGAGCATTACCATTTTGAAGATAATTCTCATAAGTGACTTTTGCAATCTGACCAACTTCATACTGAGTGAGTGCGACCTTAATAGTGTCAACAAAAGGACCTAAGCGAGCTCCTCCACTTGTTATCCCTTTATAAAGCGTAAGTAGTGGAAGAATTTTTATAATAATACCAAATAACTTTCTCAAGCTGCCTCCGCCTGACGGTGGCGACCGACACTTTCGATGTACATGGCAAGTTCAATATTTTCTGAGAGAATGGCCCAGAACTTTTTGTCTTCAATATAAAGAAAAAGGCAATCTTCCTTCGTTCGTACAGTCGCGGTCCTTGGCACATTTGCGATCAGGGCCACTTCTCCAAAGAAATCACCTTGCCCAAGTTCAGCAACAACTTCTCCATTTTTAATAATATCGACTTCACCTTTTATAAGGAGATAAAAAGTTTTATCTTTTTCTCCTTCCTCTACGATACTATGCCCTTTAGGGAATAGTACTAAATCCCCAGCTTCCACGAAAAGATTCATGACCTCTGGAGGGAAATCACGGAACAAATTGGCCGATGAAACAAACTGAGAAAGCTCAATCCTCTTTCTTAGTTTTTCTACATCTTCATCAAAACTTCCGTCAGCAATAAGTTTCTGGAAGGTATTCTCTGGAATTTCCAGATAGGTAACTTCCTCCGCGGCCGTGACATTGGCGGTTCTTTGACATTTCTCAAAGATTGCCATTTCTCCGACCACAGTATTTGGACCAAGCTTTACAATCTGCTTAACTCTCCCGGTACTTTCACGCACACTTACATCAACCTGCCCTTCGATAATGAAGTAAACATCACGATTACTATCCCCTTGAATCACCAGATGGGATCCGGGCCTTGTTGACCGAACGGAAGATTTCTCAAGAATAAAATCAATCGCCTCGTCAGAAAGTTGATTAAAGAGCATATGATTTTTTAAATTATCTTTTAGGTCAAACGAAGTCATATCCTTCTTGTGAGTGCTTCCTTTTTTGTTTCCAATTTTCATTAGAGGAACAATCACTGGAGAAAGAATGTTTTTAAATATGGTATGAAATAGATCAATCAGAAGATGCCCTGTTATGAAGGTAAATATCCCCATGACCACAAAAGCTGAATACTTACTTAAAGGGATTCCCGAGCTCATCTGCTGAAGAAGTCCGGGAAGAGAACTCATCGTTAAATCAAAACTAAAAAGAGCAAACCCTATGGCCCAACCAATAGCAAGAATAGAGTAGGCCACATAACGGATTTCATCTGAAACTTTCGACCCCGTATCCTTCCAAATCCCCGCGATCGAGCAATTTTTGAGATAAGGCATGATGTTTTTTAATTGATTATCAGCATAGAGAAAGTAAAAGAGCTTGGTTAAATCACTTCGACGATAAGGATTTAGATCCATAAATGTGAGAAGAATCGCCAGCACTCCTATGTCATGGCGGTAAGGTCTCAGTATTGGGATCGCGGAAAGTACTGAGAAGCTAACGACATATAACAATGCTGAAAAAGTCCCATAGGATATGATGGTGCTTTTCTTAGGATGCGAAAAGAGTGAGTTATCACTGACTGATAACGAAGTGGCATAAGGAAAGATTTTAATACCTAACCCGGAGATTTTTCCTGTCGAGGCAAGAAGCAGTAACCCTTGAAACATACTTTTCATGGTCATTAAAAGAGAGCTCACCAGGAAAAGTCGGACCAAAGCTTCATTGTATCCTAAAGGGGATTTTAAAAAACGTGACATATCTAACTGTAAAAAAGATTGATGGTTTAATCCCACCACTCCAAGCAGTGCAAATACTAATAAGTAAAAGACAGAGTCATGATGCCACTTGAATTCAATCTGTCTTATTAATGTAAACTCTAAGATGGTCCGCCCCATGAACGATGGTCTTTGCTCGTGAGGGCTCTTTTCATCCTGGAGATTCTCAAACTTGTGATCCATTCCAATCAACAGATTGGATTCTCCTAACAACTTAACCGTGGTCAGGATAGAGTGAAAACTCACTTTTCCATGAGATTCATAAAGAATCGATGAAATTTCCTTGATGCTATTTTCCCCATTCAGAAGCTCTAAAATGGGAGCATTCTCAATAGGAAGTACCACTTGAATTTTTGATTCGGGATCCTCTACCACAATGTTCAATTCACCTGTGTAGAGGGTGCATTCTTTCAAGAGGGGTTTAAGTTGATCGAGTTTAAGTGTATTTTCCATCAACCGCTTATCGGACTAAGCGGCCAGTTTTTTAATGGTAATTAACAAAGCGTTTAGCTCGGTTACTCGCCCTATAATTCAAGACTTAAGGATTGCTGTATCTTAAGTTTTCTTTTGTTATAGGCCTTGGTCATTGAGATATTTTTGTGGCCCACAAAATCTGCCACTCGCTCTAAAGCATGACCTTTGTCCAGAAGCATACCAATGACTGTTGATCTGGCGGAGTGAATGGTGATACTTCCGGTTACACCAATTTTTTTAGCATATCTCTTGATGATGTAATTCAGAGATTTAGGATCCAAGGCTTTATTGAGTTCCCCAGAATAAGCATTTCGTGTGGGTCGAAAAATGTAATCTTGAGGCCCCATAGGATAATTTCGGGCTTCACACCATCTTAGATATTCACCTAAGGCGGCCAGAGCTTTAGGGTTTAAAGGTGTAACCATCTCCTGGGCACCCTTGGCCTGATAACGAATCACAGTAAACCCGTTTTCTTCATCTAATGAATTAAAACGCAAATGGGAAACCTCCCGATGTCTCATCCCGGTAGTGAAGAATAAAGTTAAAATGGCCTTATGGAGTTTTCCCGAACCAGTTTCAGTATCTATGGCATTAAGAAGGTCAGTCACTTGTTCATCGGAGAGATCCTGAGTCCTCACTTCTTTAGGGATACTAAAACGTTTCACCCGTGAGACGGGATTTTTATCAATCAGATCCTGATCCATTAAATATTCATAAAAAGACCAGAGGCTCGCGAGAATTCTATTAACACTCCTTTGGGAGTACTCTTCTTTTAAAAGATGATCCTTAAACGCCACAAGATGGGCGTGCTCAGCTTGAAGTTCATTGAGTCTGGGGAAAGCTTCCTGAAGGAAATGCAAAAACTTCCTCAGGTCCCTGGTATAAGCATCGCGAGTGTGTTCAGAAGAAAAGTTATGGATAAACCCATAATAGAGTTTATTGCGGTCCTGACGCGTAACCCGGTCTAAGGCAAATCCTGAAAAATTTTGAAGGGAGTTCATTTCATTTCCTTATGATTTCTTGTCCAATCAATACAGAATGCCATCACGGCCCAATCATTTCTTGGAAGAAGACGGTGAAGATCCTTAGTAGAGTAGGCC
>JAEYUK010000173.1 GCA_023432655.1 Pseudomonadota bacterium
CTATGGCGGAGTACATATATAGTACTTCACGCCAATATAAGCCGTTCCAGAAATACACAGGCGGTAACGCTAATTCTGGTAAAGAATTAATCGAGACTATTGGATGTGTCGGCTGTCACATGGTTGAAGGTATTGATGATAAATGGAACGCTGTAGGTGAACGTAAGGGAACTTACTTAACTGGTCTCGGTTCAAAAGTTGATCCTGACTGGTTAGTTTCATGGTTGAAGAAACCATCGCACTATCAGCCTGATACAGTGATGCCTTCTTTCCGTTTAACGGATAAAGAAGCCAATGATATCGCGGCTTACCTTTTAAGCCTGAAGAATAAACAGTTTGCTGATTTAAGATTCCCTGAGATCAATAAAGCATTACGTGATGAGATCCTGGTTCAAGATTACTTCTCTGCTTTTGAGACGGTTAAGGCCGCTCAAGCGAAGTTAGAGAAAATGTCTGATCGTGAAAGAACGATGGAACTTGGTAAGCGTTCAATCAACAAGTATGGTTGTTACTCTTGTCACAACATTAATGGATTCGAAGGCGATCTTCCTCAAATTGGTCCAGAACTTACCAAAGAAGGTTCTAAACCAGTTGAGCAGTTTGGTTTCGGCCAGCAGAAACAAGTTCCGAAGACTCGCCAAGCTTGGTTAACTCAGCACTTAAAAACACCACGTATCTGGGATATCGGTGTTCCTAAGCCGTTTAAAGACCTAAACAAGATGCCAAACTTCTACTTAACTGACGCTGAAGTTGAGTCGATGGTTGGAGTTCTTCTTGGACAGGTTGCTGATAAAGTTCCTCTGGCCGGTCAGAAGCGACTTTCTGCAGGTGAGAAGCAGTATTACGATGGTATGAAGATTGCTAACCACTTTAACTGTTACGGATGTCACAACATCGATGGCATTGGTGGTGGTCTTTCAACAGCTTTTGAAGATCAAAACTTTGGTCCTCCGTACTTAACTAAAGAAGGTCTTCGTGTTCAAACTGACTGGTTGTATGACTTCCTACAGAATGTTCATCCAATCCGTAGCTACGTAAAAGTTAGAATGCCGACCTTTAACTATACTCATGATCAATTGAATAAATTGATTGCAGGATTCCAAGGTGGCGCAGATCAAGTTACTTTCGAAGCTCCAGCTAAAGTTGTGTGGGAGCCAGGTGAAAGAGAAGCTGCGAAGAGAATTTGGGATGAGTTGGCTTGTACAACTTGTCACACTGCTGGATTCAATAAAGATGAGCCGCAAGCACCGGATCTTCATTATGCGAAGAAACGTCTTCGTGCGGACTTTATGGATGCTTGGATTGCTAATCCGCAATCTTTCCACCCATACAGTACCATGCCTGCATTCTGGGATGATGGTAGTGGTAACTTGATGCCAGCAGTTGATGGAGTATTGGATAACGATCCAAAACGTCAGATTCAGGCCGTAAGAAAACTCATCCAAGAGTTTGGCTACGACACGAATCCAAAGCCTTTCCCGAAAAACGAAAACTAATTTCTTAGGTGTTGTGCGATTATGTCGCACAACACCTTCCTTATCCCTCTGAAAATTTATTTAATCTTCTTATGATACTAAGTCTCAACCCGACTTATTTTTGCAATTTCCGTAATGGTAAATGCGCCGATACCTGCTATCTGACGAAGTCTCAGCTTAGTGATTCGCGTTTACTAAAAATAGAAACGATTAAAGCGCGCATTCAAGAATTGTCTGAAAGTTTTAAGCTTGAGCACATCGATTTATATGGAGGGGAGATTACCATTCTGCCATTAGACTATCAGTTGGAGCTTATCTCTTATCTCGCAGGCCTTAATGTTTCGGTGAATCTGGTAACTAATCTCTCAAATACGGATTCACCTTTTATTGCCCATCTTCCAAGAAATTTTACTCTTTCAGTCAGCTGGGATTTTGAGGCGAGACAGGCTTCCGATAAAGTTTTTGATCGAATGGAGAAGCTTCCGCATAAATTTTCCATCCTCTCTCTGGCCACTCCAGAGTTCGCTCGCTTTGATCCTGAAATGATTTTAGGTCTTTTGATGAAACTTCCTAATCTTCAGGCCTATGAAATCAAACCCTATAATCAAAATCAAAGTAATCATCATTCGTTTACTCATAAGGATTATGAAGACTTAATTCAGAAGTACATCATCCTATATAAAAAACTTAAGCCTAACTTTCAATTTGTGAACATTGATCTTTTACAAATGAGTCTAGCGAAAGTGAAGTCGAGTTGGAGTGATCAGCATCTTTATCTCACTCCTGATGATACATGGAGCGTTTTGGAGTTTGACCAAAAAGGGAACGAATATTTCAAAAAATTAAATTCCATTCCGGAGTATCTGGCATGGTCTAAGCAGGAAAAAGAAGTTTTTGAAATGGACCCACATTGCCGAAAATGTCGCCATTTAGGTCATTGTTTAAGCGAACACTTAAAACCCATTGATCGTTTTGAGACCAATGGGTGCAGTGGTTTTAAAAATTTACTTGATTGGTTTGAGACTACTGGGCGAACTCTTTAAACTTTTGAGGGAAAAGGCAGTCCTTAATCCCTTTGTTTTCCATGTAATTCAGCACATTTCGTCCCACACAGGCAGTGAGATAACTACAGTCAGCGCATTCTGTAGTTTTATTAGCGTACTCAAAGCTCATCGTTTGAAGGTCGATATGTTGATCCATGATAGCTTCAGGATTAAGGTTTTCCACCTTAAAGACTTTGTTAGTGTCGATAATCTGCTCATAAATAAACGGGCTAAAATAAACCTCATTATCATAAATATTTAAGCAGATGGTGTTTCCAGTATTGTGGTGCTTATCGACGTTAGTCAGATAGATGTCTTTATGGTCATTTTTTTCAAGAATATCCTGAAGAAAACTCTTCCAGTAAGAAAGATTTTTATCAATCAGAACATTGTTATGGCTACGGAAGAAGCCTGGGTTGAATTCCATAATAGTATTGAATTCGTTCTTAATCGTATTAACCATTTCCATATAATTTTCGCGAAGGAGTTCATTGTTGTGAATATTCACCACATAGGACCAATCGATAATCTTAGGAGAGTTGTTTAAGAAAAAGTTTAAGGCCCATTTATTGTCGGCCATGTAGTTTTCTTCTTTTGCGAGCATCTTCTTAGTATTTAGGGGTACCAGGAACTCCAGGATCATTTCTTTCCTGAAATACTGGGTGTTATCCAAAATATCAAAAATGCGCTGGAATTTTTCCTTATCAACATTCTCAAAAACACTGGCCGCAGTGATTCTGGTTTTCTCATGAAGGCCCATGATCTTATGAAAAGTCGGATGAAGGAGAACTTCTTCGGTATTCTTGGCACTGAAAAATTCAGTCGGAGCAAGTACGATCTCTCTGAAGCGTAATCCTTTCTCGGTTAAGCCTTTGGCGATTTGATATGTTTTTTCGAGGGTTTCTTCCCAATTGGAAACAACCTTATTCTTATTTACATAGCATCCTTCGCAAGAATGAACGCAGCCGTTTAATATATCTAGATTCAGAACAAAATCCATCGTCTCGATGTTATCGATATTAGTCTTAGACATCTTTTCAAAGAAATTCGTTTCAATAGTCATATTAGCACTCCGATGCTTTAAAGGACGTTCTGTATAAAGGTTTAGGCACGACACACGTAGTGATGTCATGTTGTTTCATAAATTGGATGTGGTTTCTCGCCACACAATTGGGAAGGAAGTGGCAATTCGAGCAGTGAGGTAAATTCATCGCATGCTGGTATTGCAATATCGCCAGCTCTTCTTTTTTGTTAAATACGTCTGACATATAGAAACGGCCATCTTCCTGGGACTTAATCTCTAACTCCTTCGAGGTAAGTGGCACGAACTCATAGAGAAAGGGCGCCACATAGAGTCTGCCATTAGTGTAAGTCAGAGCGTGAAAGGTATCTCCGCCAAAGTAGATATCAACCATATTGAGAAACACATTGCGGATGGTGTTGTTATCCACCTGATTCTGTAAGAGGTCACTAATCATCTTACATTGCTTTTCAATCATTTTAGAGTTGGTCGCTCGGGCAAAAGAAGGATTGATCTTAAACTTGGAGCCATAATCCCGTTTAATCATCATATTGAGGTCATTTATGCTCACTCGATCAAACATTTCTGGATAGAAGTTAGCGATGAAGAAAATGTTCACCTGTTTCTTTAGTCGAACATCGATGTTCTTAATCACTTCCAAGTTCCGGTCAAAGTGATCCAGGTAAGCACGGTCATTATCAATGTACTTATCAATATCGATCACGACGAAAAGTTCAAAACGTTTACCATAAGGGGCCATCATACCCATGAGTTTATCTGTCCGACGCTTGAGTTCCTCATAAGGGGTGAGCATGGTAGAGGTAAAGGTTAGAGCAGCATATTGATCGATCAGTTTATCAAAGAGAGGCTCATCTACTAACTGATCAAAATTCATGGCATCAAAGATATCAGTCGGTCCCAGGAATAATTCATTTGCTTCTATCCCCTGGTCTTTAAATTCCTGGGTCAGGTGATAAATATTTTCAAGGTCCTTAGTTGAAAATTTATTCTTAGTATCAACAAAGCAGCCAGGACAATTCATCTCACAGCCATCCAAGGCATCAAAAATGATGTCCAATTCAAGTGTTGGAGTAAACTGAAGTGGTTTTGTCCCACTTACATGCTTTCGATAAGCATCAAACTGCACGCCCATGTATGGCCCCATTTCCAAGGCCTAGAAAACAATCTTTAATATTGTTGGCCTCCATGAAAGTTAATACGTTCTTATAACTGCATGAAACTAAGAATTCACAGCCGTCACAGTGAGTGGTCTGAGAGGCATACTGCATTTGTTTAACGACATAATCCTCTTTGGCCGAAGTCAGGTCAGTTAAAGAGTACTCGTCAGCTTTTTTAGGAATTAAGTAAGTACTGTCGTAAGAGAACACGTTCTCATAAATAAAAGGGCAGATATAAAAGCTTCCGGCCCGAAAATTAACCACTAGATTATTGATTCCACTGTGGGCCTTATTAAGCATGGTGTAGGTAAAGCCCTCAGCATTGTGCTTAAAGTTATCTTTAATGGTGTTCATCCAGAACTGCAGATTCTCTTTTTGTTCGCGATGCTTAATCCGAAGGATTGATGGATTGAATTCAAGAATAGTGTCGAATTCAGTTTTAATTTCCTGAGCAAGGCGGCTTAAGTTATTTGAATCGTACTTAATAAGATTTGAAGGATGAATATTAATCTGGAAGGCCGGATCAAACTCCAGTCCTGATTCTTTCAATACTTCCCATCTTCTTTTTATATTGGAGATGTAGTTTGGGTCCCCAAGGAATTCATCAATGTCAGTAGCAATGAGTAGGTCAATATCGAGGTGTCCCACTTCTTCTTCTAATACCTGAAGCTTTTCTCGAATATCTTCAGGACTGGCCTTAAGAGTTGAGAGCATGACGAACTTGGTATCAGGATTCTTAAAAAGACGTTTGAAATCCGGGTGGCGAATGACATCCAGAGTGTTTTTAGCGCTGAAAAAATCAGTTGGCCCTAAGGCAATCTCTTCCAAGTGGAAATGACTGGCATTGATTTCGTCCGCGATTTGGCCAATAGTCTTAAGTTCCTGATCAAGATTTTTAGAGTTGGTGCCTTTGTTGACGTAACATCCGGCACAGCTAAAATCACAGCCATTCAAAACATCGATGTTCATGAAAAAATAGAAGTCGTGGGACTTATCTAAGTCCCAATTTACCTCTCCTGCATGATTCATTCGATCGAATAGCTTTTCTCTGATCATGAATTATTCTTTAATTTCCGCTAAAATATTGTTCTCTTTAACCATTTTCATCGCAAGAGCACTTAAACCCGCAAATGGGGCGATATACTTATCCGAAGCCAGGAACGAAATTAATCTGTCTCCACCGAAAATATACTCATCAAAATAATGAGTATAGTAAGGACGGGCCAGAAGATCAGTGTAGTCATTGTTCACATTAAAAAGGACGAGAAATTCAGGGAGGGCCAGAACCTGAGAAAGGTTGGCGCCAACATTCGCTAATGGTCCATCAATTTTAGTAAGCTCATTTTTAAAGGCTTCACAATCTTCTTTTTCCAGGAAGCTCTTAGAAGTCGTAGCAAGATAAAGGGGAATGGAATGAATCACCTGGATCCAATCATCCAGTAATTCCCGGTTATCGAAAATAAAGTCGGTATACTGATCAAGTGAGAATTGTTCTGCAACATCCGCATAAGGCATCCGTTGAAACTTGTAGCCCAAAATGATGTTGGCACAGATTTTGGCCAGATTCGTCGTTTCCACCACGAATTTTCCAGTCATGTATTCTAAAAGTAATTCAGGGGTAACACCTTTAATCTCAGCTTTAATCCTCATGTTACTTAAAGTCATGAGGCACTGCTTGGGTGTAATTCGACTATTAGGAATATCAACACGGAACAGGATGCTCTTGTCTTTAAAGTATTCAACTTGATGTTGTGGAGAGAGTGGCAAAGTTACATCTAAGATTCTTTGAGTTGTCATTTTAAACCTGGCCTTCTCTGGATAGCTTCACAGAGATGTAATTGATAAGGGTGGTGTTCATTTTATTATGATATTCCTTAAAAAAATCGAGCTCATGAAGACAGGGACCGCTGGGACGAAAAAAATCATCCAAAGCTTCAGCTGACCTGGCCCCATAGTATAAACTTTGAACTTTATTAAATTCATCATAGCTAGGGAAAGGGTCATGAGAATCGAGATCGTATTTCTTAAGGAGAGACATAAGGTGCTTCAGCTGAGTGAGGTTGCTTTCCACCCAACTGACATCTTTTGTATCAGGTCTTTGAAAAAATAATTTATTCAAAAGTGGATCATTTTCAAGAACTGGAATGATATCTTCATGATCTAATATATCTATGCCATTGTATTCTTTTAGAAATCTTCGATCGTTTAAAATAGTTTCCAAACCACTTCGCGTAACCTGAATGACTGACATCCCTACCATGTAGGACTGAAGCTTTTTAAACTTCTCCCACAAGTCTTGTTTACTTAATTTTCCGTGGGCATATAAAAGAAGAATGTATTCAAAAGGTAGGCCCAGGATTTCATTTTTTTGGAAAATGAGATCATCTTCTTGAAAGATACCTGCATCAGCTTTGAAGGCGTGATAAAGATCAAGATTTAATCCTAGTCTCCGGTTATCCCAAATCCAGAAACGTTCATTGGTTTTTTTGAGGATCACTTTAATAACGTCATCGCCTAAATTAAAAACGTGATCAGCTTGAGCTAGAAAATAAAGAAAAAAAGGGATCATATCCTCATGAGAAGCGTAGATCTTAATCGGCTTACCATTTTCGGTCTGAAAGAGTTTCAATAACCCCTGATGATTTTCTCTTGCAAGTTTTAAAAATTCATTAAAATCACTGGCAATTAAAAGGGGAGGATTGTCGGAAAAAATAACTTCTTTCCAGCTTTTACCAATATAGATTCGATTGCTAGTCGAATAACTATCAATCAAACCATCGACCCGAGAAACGCAAAGATAATTCTTATCTTTAATATTAATAGTTAACATTGAATGGTTGTAACCATTCGCTATTTGTGATTGTGAATGAGTGGCTTCGACAGTTGAAGTCACCGTCTTCCTCTGGAGCCGTGACATGGAGGTGGGAAATTTCCATGGCAGTATGTATAGGCCAGATCGACTCTTTGAGCGAAATCATTTTGCAT
>JAEYUK010000300.1 GCA_023432655.1 Pseudomonadota bacterium
GAGTAGTTATGGCCATGAGATTGTGGGTTACATTGTCTGTTGCCCTATTATTTTTCCAAAGTGTGGCAAAAGCTGACACTATTTTCACGACAGTATTCAATGTTTTTGAATCAGTAAAAAATGAGCGCATCCTGGTACTCTCTGGGATCGATGGACGCGTTTATAAAACTCATCTTGATGAGGAAAATTTAAAGCGCATTTCTTCTATGATCGGGAAAGTGGTGAAGCTTGATTATCGCCTCTCGGGTGAAGAAGCCATCATTACTAATATCCGCGTGGCCTTTAATAATGAGGTTGATTCGAAAACACTAGATCTCAATCATTTTCAATATGATCAGTTAAGAGAATTCGCACCAACCGATCTTAAGACTTATGAGAAAGCAGTAGAGGTCTTTAAGAACATGCTTAACGACGGCGACAAAAATCGCTCACAGTGTTTCCAGCGCGCTCACATGTGGTCTTTTGATATGTGGTCAAAATCAAATATTTTCTCTGAGAAAATTTTTGTTTTCTACACTAAACGTTACCAAATCCTCGATGATTGGAACTGGTGGTTCCACGTTGCTCCACTCGTAACCGCTGGAGGTGTAGAGTACGTAATGGATGGAACATTTATGAAGAAGCCAACTGAAGTTCAGGCCTGGTTAAACTTCTTCCTACGCACGGACAAGATTACTTGTCCTGAAATCACAAATTACCAGGATTTTGAAGAAGGTCACTGGAAACGCCTTTGTTACGTTATGAAAGTTCCAATGTACTACCTTCGTCCACTTGATATGGAAAATCGTGATAAGAAAGGTGAACAGAGAAATCACTGGATCCTTGAAGAATTGCAGTTTGCTCGTAAAGCATTTAAAGGTTGGGAAAAAACCTATGAAGGCTTAGATACTGGAAAAAAAGACGTTAAATACTAAGAGGTAACTATGAAAAATATAATATTGGGATTAATGCTGGTAACATCACCATTTGCTTTCGCTCACGAAATTCTTGGAACCCAGGTTCTTGAAGGATCACTTAAAACAAAGATCATGGTGAGTGGAATTGAAACTACCTGCAGAGTTAAAATAGACAAAGTAAAAAATCTTATGGACCAGGATTCCTACGGCAACCCCGCTTATAAAATCCTGGTAAACATTGAACTCAGCGGTAACGATTATGAGCAAGGTATCAAAGTAAAGTATGGCAAACGGTCTTGGATGAACAATCTTTTCAAAGTTGGAAACAAGACAGAAGTTCGCGACTTTGATTACTTTGCAGAAGATGGATCAACCTTAAAGATCAATGGCCAGGGCCGTTTGGTTTCTGCCAGCGTGATTTATAATAACAAAACTGTTACCTGTACTTTTTAATCAACTACGAGCAATAGGGGCAGCAAAAGCTGCCTCTTTGCTCTATCCTGCTGATTTTTCTTTTCCCCTCTCAAATTGAGCATATAATGTAATTACATACCTTTATTTTTTCCATGGAAGGGGAATTTATGACGTTAGTTCAAGATGCTATCCGCTTTATTTCCGAGGGCGGAGTCTTCATGTACGTGATCCTTGCAGTTTGGGGATTCGCATTAGCAGTCGCACTCGAAAGATTTAAGAAACTTTCTTATACATATGATGTTGATGGTCCATCATTCATGAATGAACTTCAGCGCTATGTTCTTTCAAATGACATTCAAGGCGCGATCAGAGTTTGCTCTGGTTCACAAGCTGCACTTCCGCGTGTTTTAAAAAGCGGTCTTAAGCGTGCGACTCAATCTTCTGAACAAGTTCAGAACGCCATTGATGCCACTGCATTAGAGGTTATTCCGAAAATTGAAATGAGACTTCCCTACCTTCAAGTTGCAGCGAATCTTTCAACTTTATTCGGTCTACTCGGTACAATTCAAGGTCTGATTCAATCCTTTACCGCTGTATCTGCTGCCGATCCGACACAGAAGGCAGAAGTTCTGGCAATGGGGATTGCAGTTGCGATGAACACTACAGCACTTGGGCTTCTCTCAGCAATTTCAATCATGATGATCCATGCTTTTCTCTCGGCAAAGTCTGAAAAGATCGTCGCTGAGATCGATGAGTTTTCAGTGAAGCTTCAGGATCTACTTGGCACTAAAAAAGCAATAGACGAGTAAGGATTAGCTTATGCTAAGAGTCCCTACCAGTCGTAAACGTAAGAAACCAGAAGAAAGACTAAACTTAGTTCCCATCATGGACTCAGTTTTCATCTTCATCTTCTTCCTTCTCATGTCTTCGACATTTTTAAGAATTTATGAAATTGGCAGTGATGTACCCATCGTTTCGGATGCGGAACCGCCTAAAGAGCAGAAAGATCCTTTGGCCTTGACTCTAAAAGCTGAGGCCAATGAGATTACTCTTATGCGTGGCTTACCATCCCGTCCTTTTAAGACATTTAAGCGAGACGCAAATGGTGAATTCAATTACGAAGAGATCCACGCTACTCTGATTGATGTTAAAAAGAACAATCTGGATGAAAACACCATCATCTTTGAGCCCGTAGGTGATATCACCTACGAAGAGATTGTAAAGATTATGGATGCGGTCCGCGTTCTGAATAAAACTGACGAAGCTATATTCAGAAAAAATAAGGATGGTATTGAAGAGAAGGTAAAAGAACTCTTCAGTAAAATCATTTTCTCGAATTTACACAGTTAAGAGGATATATGGCACGTAGAGCTTCCAGATTCAGTACGAGAAGAAAAAAGACGAAGGTTTTCGATATTGATATCACTTCCCTGCTTGATATCCTAACGATCCTTCTAGTTTTCCTTCTCCAAAACTACAATTCTTCTGGTGTTGTGATTAACGTTCCAAAAGAAATCGAGCTTCCTCGTTCTGCCTCTGAAACCATAAACAACTTCGGGGTAAACATCCAGGTCTCCAAATCTCATATCTGGGTCGATGATGCGGAAGTTGTGAATACCGAAGATAAACTCCAGGTATTCGATGAAGGTGGCCGCCGAATCGTCCCTCTTTACAACGAACTTGTGCGGATCAAAGAAACCATTAAACAATCAGAAAAGCTCTCCCCTTCAGCAGCTAAGTTCTCAGGGGTAGCTAACTTAGTCGTAGACAAATCTCTAAAGTACGATTACCTCAAGCGCATCATGTACACCTGCGCTTCCGCCGGCTTCAAAGAATTCAAATTCGTAGTTCTCACCCAAGGCAATTAATTGTTCGCAGTTAACTGAGGATAATATCTTCAAAAAAAGTCCACCAGAAAGGTGGACTTTTAATTTAAGCTGCAATTTTTTGACGGGAGAAGGGATAAACGCGTTTGACGAAATTAACTTCCCGCTCATCTAAAACAATCTGTGAGGGTAACTTTCTTATTCCAAAGATATCATCAAAACTTAAAACTTTGTCTGCCACACCCACATACATCGCGGGCGACTTTTCATGAGCCTGAGGATCAAATTTATTTCTTCTTACAAATTTTGGATTCATAAAGTTTCGATAAACTTTCATGAGCTGCATTTTTTCAAGAAGAGCCGCTTCATGCTTTTGAAAAGCTATGGTCTCACGCTTTTGCGAGGAGAAGAAATGGCGATAAAGTGAGTGCAAATGATTTATTGGAAATAGTGGATTCGATGGATCTCGCCGTCTCTCCGAACTTATCGTCTCATAATCCATCCGAAAATCCATACTCCGAATGGCGCGCTCATAAGC
>JAEYUK010000325.1 GCA_023432655.1 Pseudomonadota bacterium
GGCCAATGCGGATATCACCTGTAAAAAGAACTTCTACACCCAAAAACCCCAACCTGTGACAGGAACAATAAACGCCTATGCCGATGAAACAAGGCTCGAGTTAACTATCAATCAAGACGATCCTCATAAACTTGATTTTGCTTGCGAGGTTTCATTAGATGGCCAAACCATTACAACTTATAAGAACAAACTCTTAAAGAGTTTTGTCGTATCAGGAGATAAAAGCTGGTCTTATTTGCTTGGATCAGAGACGGAAATAGATACCCTGGTTTTTGAGAATAGTTCCTCTCTTATCAGTCAAGGTATCAATGTTGATCTCAAGGTAAAAAAACTTATTTCAAACCATGGGCGCATAGTCACTTTTCCGTTTGGTTCCGAAGATACAACGCTTGATAATCATGTTGGTTTATCCGGCGGAAAAATTAAATTTTTTGCTTCTGAAGCCTATGGAACACTTGCCTTTGATCTACGGGGACTCAATGGCGGAAAACAAACTAAAATTCCTTCCACCAGAGAACCGCTTCCAAGAGATTTGAACCTTGACGGAAAATGTAAAGGTAGCATCCGGGAAAAAGATTATAACGATCCAAAATGTTTTGGAAAAAATGGTCACAAAGGTCTTCAAGGACATACTGGTTTTGCCGGTCTTAAAGGTGGAGACAGTGGCTCTCTTGAACTTACGATCGAAGAAAACTTCCTTGAGTTTGCGGTTCATTACTATCCGGGGCTTGGTAGTAACGGTGGAGAAGGCGGAGAAGGAGGCCTAGGAAGCCCAGGAGGCCGGGGAAGTAAAGTTGATATCATTCCAACCAGAGATGGTCCAATTTGTCCTATGTGCAGAATAGAGTCTTATTCTTATTATAACAGCAGAAAATTTCCCGACGGCAAACCTGGCGCCAAAGGCGATAAAGGAAAGCCTGGGATCAAAGGCGAAAATGGAATCCAGCAAGACTCAGTCATTGTGATCAATAATGTTAAAGAAGTTATCAATAGTTTTTGGAAAAATAATTAATTGTAGGATGATAAAATGAAAAAAATACCATTAATGCTTGGAACACTCATTCTATTTGCTTCGTGCGAGAAGAATTCTAAAACGATTATTCTTCAAAGCTCCCCTTCTCAAAAATCTGAAGCCTTAAATAGTGGTCTGAATGACAAAAAGCTAATCCATAAATTGTTAGAGGGCGATTCCGCGAACCTTGCCTTAGCAGAGGTCATTGCAAGAACCCTTAGTCCCGAATATCAAAAAGATATGAGAGAACTCATTGGGGCCATGAGCGCAGATGAAGTCAAAGAGATGCTGAAAACCATTCTCAATGACAATCATAACATTCGAAACAATTACCTCTACCATCAAGAAGCCTATCAAAGTAATAAAGGCTTTCTGAAAAATTCCTTATATGACATTAACAATCTGGAGAATGCTCAGTTTTCATCGGCCAATATGATGAATGTTTCTGTCCTGACATATATAAAAAACAAAGCTCTAGATGATATCATCTCAACTTATACGACCAGAGCGAATGAGCTCTCTAAAGATCTGGCCAACCAAATTATCCTAGAAATACCGGAAGAAATTGAAGCTATAAAAGACAACAGTCTCGAAGACTTTAAAAAGAAACTACAAAGTTCTCAAAGGTATATCGAGCTTATTGATCAATACTTTAAAAATTCTTCCCTTAATGAGAATGAACAATATCTTCTTTTAGCGTCAGGGGCACTAGCTGGTGCGGTCTATTACAATGTTAAGGATTATCCAAGTGTTAAACAATTCATTAAAGAGTCCAAGAAAGTGGTGCAAACGGCCATTGAAATCAGAAAGAAAGGAAAAGAGTTTTTGGTTCTTGCCAAAACTTTAGACGATCATATTAACAACACTGCAAAAGATATCACTCTCTTAAGAAACGGCCTTAACGGCCTGGGTAATGATATTAACATTGCTTACAGGGATGCGAAGTTAGAATTCTCGAAACCAAGCAATATCCATTCACGCCGGATATCTGATTTCCTTTATAATAATGTTATTAAGGGTAAAAAGACTTCTGATGGAGATAATTCAAGTATCTTTTCCAAACCAGTAAAGTTCAGTGAGAATCTTACAAATACTGTAACTGCTGCAGGTAACATTTCTTCAAATCTTGCCAACATCATTGGTACGACTAATAAGATGGCAAATCTTCTTGGCGTAAGACTTTCTGATGACACCCTAAAAATCATGGATAAGGCCAATAAGATTGCAACTGTAGCCAAAGCTGCAACCATTGCTATCCAGGGTTATGCTCAAGGAGGCGTTGCCGGAGCCGTTGGTGCCTTGGCCGCATCTAATTTTGGAGGAATGGGGAGTGCTTTTGGTGGTGGAGATAACAATGCCGCTCAATTTGCGCTCATTAATTTAAAGCTTGATCGTATTTTAGATAATCAAAAAAAAATCATGGAGCGCCAGATTGAAACGATGAAAATGATCAAAGACCTGGCGATCATGGTAGATGAGTATCATCAACAGGAAATGGCGGTCCTGGCCCAGCTAAGAGATCTTAATCTGGTTAAACTTGAACTTCAAAAGTCCCTTTTGAACAAAGATATTCGTCAGTGTGAAAGAATCATTAATTATCAACTGGCCTCAATCTGGAAAGATCAAAACTACCGAATGGATCTAAAATCTGGAATTCATAATGTTGAGATGATTAAAACCAAATTTCTCTCAAACATTAGAAATCTTTCCGATGTACGAAGAATACTTAATGCCGGCGGGATGAATAGTTTTGCCCAATGCCAGGATGCTTTCGGAGATGCTTTCGGTAATGAAATGAGTTCTGAGAATCCTATCCTTGGAATTTTCTCATCGGATGAAAATAATGAACTTTATAAATGGCAAAGGGACACTTATCTACCTTTAGTCCAGTCCCTCGTCCTTTTTGCCAAGACAACGGACCTCGATCCTGTGCCTCTTCATATTCCTTCGGCAAACTTTGAGGGATTGAGACTCAAGAATGAAATTATCACTAACGCCTCTGATAGCGGGAGTTATGAATCTAACAACTACAGTCTCGATCATCTTCTATCCGTAAAAAGCCTTGAAAGATACTTAACCCGTCTTCTGATCCTCTACCCTCTGTTTGAGATCGATAAGCAGGTCTGGGAACTTTCACTCGAAGAGATTATTAATACCTATATTGATAATACGAATCTTAATCATAAATTAAATATCAGAGGTCACTATTATTTAAGTAACGCCCTTAAGATGGTTCAGACTGCTATTGCCCAAGAGGCCATCCTCTCGGGTGAACCACTTATTATGGGCTTCTACCAAACCTCCCATAAAGAAATTTTATCTGAGAATAAATGTAGCGGAACGATTTGCGCGGTTAAAAGTAATCGTCTCCTGATGAGAAACTTCCTCCATTACGCCCTACTTCAACAAGAGCGCCAGCATGCTCATTTCCATCTAAACTATAAGCAGGCCTATGATACTAATGATCTGGCGACACTTGCTAAACTCTTTAACGTAGAAATGAAGGCGACCCGCTTAACGAAATCAGATGACAGCATTATTTTGGATGGGAAGTACCAACTTCCAACTCCTGAAGAATTAAACAAAGGGCAGATCATCTACTCTGAAAATATGCCTCGTCTTTTAAAGATGCAGACCTTAATTCTTGAAGCCCTTGAGAAAATTTCCCCTTATGAAAGGGAAACCAGTAGTGAGAATATCCTTAAAATTTTCTCGGTCGGAGCTTAATATGAGGGTATTCTTTCTCATGCTTTTTCTCGTTTCTTCTTTCTCTGCCCAAAGTGAGGTGATCGAGATTGACTACATCCAGGATATGACGGAAGAGTTTTATCGGGATAACAGCGCCCAACCTCATAAAGCGACTGGAGAGCATACTTGTCAGTCTGACAAGTCCATAGGACACTCTTGCCATAACCTGGGCGTTAATTTTATGGATTGTAATCAGGCCTTCTTCTCACTCAAAAGAGAAGATTGTTGTTCAGGCTCAACTTATGGTGGAGTCTCTATCGGTTTTAAACTTATTAAATGCTCTAAGTACTTATAGGACAAAATTATGCTGGAACAATTAATTGAGGTTATTGTCTTGTGGATTGGAAAGATCAAAGGCAGAAAGAAAAAGTCTAAGAAATAAAAAAGGCCGACATTAAGTCGGCCTTTTCCGTTTAACTTAATCAAACAATTTTACGGGTCAGGTGTTAACGAATGTCCAACCGTCATCGGAAGCATTGGCATCGTCTGCTGCGGGAACTCCCCAGTTAAAGCATTCATGAAGGCCACTATGTCTTTTACCTGGTCATCTTTTAAATCCATATCGAGCTGAGTTTTCGCCATCACACGAACGGCTTCATCGAGAGTTTTAACTTTTCCGTTATGAAAATACGGAGCTGTTAAAGCAATATTTCTCCAGGTCGGCACACGCCAGTGGTTCTTATCTTCAGCTTTCTTCGTCACTTCAAAGCGACCAAGGTCAGAAGTTAAGTCGTACATTTTATCATACTTCGATCCTGGAATTTGCGGGAAAGGCTGATAGTGACCTTCACCCATCTTATAACCGTGGCCAGCAAAGTTCTCGCCGGTGTGACAAGAAGTACAACCGATGGTATCGACTAGTTTCATTCCGCGAATCTGCTGAGCGGTCATCGCTTTTTTGTCCCCTTTCATATATTTATCAAATGGAGAATTCGGCGTGATGAGAGTGCGTTCATAAGCCGCGATGGCCTTAGCGGCATTCTTAATGGTGGGCTTTTTATCTTTCGGGAAAACTTTTTTGAAAGATTCCACATAGGCCGGAATCTTAGAAATTCGTTCAATTACTAAATTATGGTCCGTCATACCCATTTCAACCGGGTTAGTCATAGGTCCCAGGGCCTGCTCTTCTAACGTCGCTGCTCGACCGTCCCAGAATTGAACAGTCATGAAAGCGGAGTTCCAAACAGTAGGAGACCCTCTTCCACCGCGCTTACCTTGAATCCCTGCTCCTACCGCCCGACCATCAGCTCCATGAGACATGACGTTATGGCAAGAGTTACAAGAAATAGTTCCGTCGATAGATAGGCGTGGGTCAAAATAAAGCATTTTTCCCAATTCAATCTTGGCCGGAGTTTGTGGATTGTCTGCCGGAATTGGAGGTGTGTCCGGTAGAGCTTTGAATTCTGCAAAAGCAGATAATGATGACAGCGCAACGAGAGCGACTAGGGCTGAACGAATATGCATTTAAACTCCCTCTTTAGTAAATCTATTAGTATAATTTAATGGTAAATGTATTTCGGCGCAAATAGACAAAAGTTATCGCCCTATAGAGAAAAACTATGATGCAAACAAATGATAAGTTGAAAGTTATTGTGATTTCAGATGGAACCGGTGAAACGGCCTCGGCCATTACCCGGGCGGCCATGACTCAGTTCCAGGATAAAGATATTTTCTTTACCCGATATAAAAATATTCGCTCCCGAGAACAGATAGACGCTATTTTCCAGGAAGCTGCTCTTCATCATGATATTGTCGTTTATACGATTGTTGCGGTCGAACTCAGGGCCTATATTGGTGAAGTTTCCAAG
>JAEYUK010000328.1 GCA_023432655.1 Pseudomonadota bacterium
GTCTGACTGAGCTTTAAACCTTTTCCTGGCAAAGAAATTGACATTGGCATCACGAACCATAAGAGGCAGTGAAAAAGAATCCGTTTCAGGAGCAAATTCTTGAGGATAATCGGTTTTGTTCCGGGGATGCCAATAGAGATGTCCCTTATTGAGCCTCACCAGAAGAAGGACTTCGTTTTTAGCGAAATTGATTTCTTGAACAGACAAAGAACTTTGCGGAGAAAGCCGCATGAGGCCTCCTTCCATAAAATAAATCCAGGCCACAGAATCTTCATCAGTATGAATTTCGTCACCCTCTTCTATCCGGGAGAGGTAACCGGTTTGCGCTTTCATACTTCCGCGATAAACTGAACAACTCCCCTGGCACTTTAAAAACTTACCGGCCAGTTCCCGATGTTGGGCGTCCCTTAAGCGAATTTTCCAATCTGGTTTTTTATCTTTAAGTTCCCGCTCAACCAACCAGGTATTAATATTAAGCCACTCTGTGGGTTCAAGTTCTGACCAGGGAATAATGGAAAACTTCTGGCCCTTATTGGGTTGGGCCACATCCTGAATGGCCATTTCCGGCGGTACTTGTAAATCCCTCGCCTCATGCAGGTTCAAGGGCGAAAATTTTTGCTTCCCCACTAAATCCGGCATTAATTCTTTTTCCAGCCCTAAAAATTGAACCTCTCCTCGGGATAATCCCGAAAGAAGTATTAGACTCACGGCAAAAGCTGACCAAATCACTTTATTCATACTTAATTCCTATAAGTTTCTCCTCGGAGTCTTAGTTTGAAAATTTACGATAGGAGCCTTTTCTGCTACAGTGATGGTTCATTTTACCTCTTTTGACTGTCTGGAGACCTGATGGAACGAGAAGCCGCCCCCCAAACTGATAATTTCTCTTTTGTTGAAGCCGAAAGATCCATACTTAAATTCTGGCAGGAGCAAGATATTTTCAAAAAGTCCCTGGATAAGACCAGAAAGGGTAAGAACTATATTTTCTACGATGGTCCTCCATTTGCCACGGGTCTTCCTCACCATGGACATATTGTGGCCTCCACCATCAAAGACATCATTCCACGCTACTTCACCATGAAAGGCTTTTATGTTGACCGCCGTTTTGGTTGGGACTGTCATGGCCTTCCTATTGAGCAAGAAATTGATAAGAAGTTCCAAATGTCGGCTTCTGACTTTGTCGCCCAACATGGGGTGAAAAAATACAACGACGAATGCCGGGGTATTGTTGACCGCTACGTAAACGAATGGGAAAAAACTATTGGTCGTCTAGGACGATGGGTGGATTTTGAAAACGATTATAAAACCATGGATCTTCCTTTCATGGAATCGACCTGGTGGGTTTTTAAATCCATCTGGGATAAAGGTTTAATCTATCAGGGGAACAAAATTGTTCCTTACTCACCTGCCCTGCAAACAGCTCTCTCTAACTTTGAAGCTGGTCAAAACTATCAGGACATTCAAGATCCTGCAGTCACTGTGCTTTTCAGAACCAAGGAAGATGCAAATACTTACTTTACCGCCTGGACCACGACTCCCTGGACTCTTCCTTCTAACCTCACTCTCTGTGTTCATCCGGAGATTGAGTACGTAAAAGTGAAAGACGTTGAGAAAAATATTTTCATCATCATGGCGAAGGCCCGTCTTGAAGCCTATAAGAAAAACTTTAATTACGAAGAAGTTGAAACTTATACGGGTGCCGAGCTTAAAGGCAAGGCCTATGAGCCGCTCTTTCCTTACTACCAGGATCTTGGCCAGAAAGGTTACTTTGTTATTCTAAACGATGAGTACGTCACAACGGGTGATGGTACCGGTATCGTTCATCAGGCCCCAGGCTTTGGTGAAGACGATAACCGCGTGATGAAGGCCGCAGGTCTCACTGAAGTGGTGGTACCTCTGGATGCTTCGGCGAAGTTTATTTTGCCGGTGAAAGACTTTGAAGGAAAGTTCATCAAGGACGCTGACAAAGACATCATCAAAAATCTTAAAGACCGCGGACAGCTCTTCCATCAATCAACTCTGGTTCACAGTTATCCAATGTGCTACCGGACTGATACTCCGCTTATCTACCGGGCCATGCCTCAGTGGTATTTAGCTGTAGAAAAAATCAAAGATAAAATGATCAATGCAAACCAACAGATCACCTGGGTTCCAGAAAGCATTAAAGAAGGCCGCTTTGGCAAGTGGCTGGAAAATGCTCGTGATTGGGCAATTTCGCGAACTCGCGTCTGGGGTACACCTCTTCCGATTTGGATTAATGATAAATCTGGGAACGCCATTTGTATGGGTTCCCTCGCTGATCTCAAAAAATACACCGGTGTTGAAGTTAATGATCTTCACCGCGAGTATGTGGACTCATTGGATTTCACAATTCCAGGTGAAGAAGGAACCTACAAAAGAATTCCTGAAGTTCTCGACTGCTGGTTTGAATCAGGTTCTATGCCTTATTCTCAACTTCACTACCCATTTGAAAATAAAGAAGTGTTTAAAGACGGCTTCCCGGCAGAATTCATTGCGGAAGGTCTGGATCAAACTCGTGGCTGGTTCTATACCCTTACGGTTTTATCAGCGGCCCTTTTTGATAAGCCGGCATTCAAGCATGTCATCGTTAACGGAATGGTTCTAGCGGCCGACGGGAAGAAGATGAGTAAGCGTCTTCGTAACTACACGCCACCGGATGAACTGATTGAAACATTTGGTGCGGATGCCCTTCGCTTATTCCTCATCAACTCGGGACTAGTAAAAGCTGAAGAGTTACGCTTCACCGACGAAGGTGTTAAAGACATGGTTCGCCGTGCCCTTCTTCCTTGGTTTAACTCTTATAAATTCTTCTCAACTTACGCGGCAGTGGATGGTTGGAAAGTAAATTTAAAGGAAGCGGCTTCGGATAATATCCTGGATCAGTGGCTTACTTCTAAACTTCAGACGTTAATTAAAAACGTGAACCACGAAATGCAGAACTACAGGCTCTACAATGTGGTTCCTGAACTCTTTAACTTCATTGAAGACCTAACTAACTGGTACATCCGTCTTAACCGTCGTCGTTTTTGGGAAGAAGGAATGTCGACCGACAAATCAGCGGCCTACACAACTCTTTATACAACACTAGAAACGCTTTCTCGTTTGATGGCACCATTTGCTCCGTTTCTTTCGGACTATATCTACCGTGAACTAAAAGTTTTCGGAGGCTCAACGGAAGACTCTGTACACTTAACTTCTTACCCGGAAGAAGCCGAAAATCTCATTAACTCCACACTGGAAACAGCAGTGGGTAGAATGCAGCAGGTAGTTCTCCTGGGGCGCCAGAAACGTGTCACAGAAGGTGTAAAAGTAAAAACTCCACTCAAAACCCTGAAGGTGATTCATCAGGATCAAACTCTTCTGAATGAAATGAAAAAGCTTGAAGAATTCATCAAAATTGAACTTAACGTGAAAAACGTTGAGTATCTGACTAATGAGTCAGACTTTGTGGTTCTTTCGGCCAAGCCAAATCTTCCGGTCCTTGGTAAAAAACTTGGAAAAGAGATGGGGGCTTTTAAACCTCTCATTGAGAAACTATCATCGGCAGATGTGCAAAAAATTGAGGCCGGTGGCAAAGTAACAATTAAAGACGTGGATTTTGATTCCAATGAAGTGTTGGTTTTCAGAAACGCCAAGCCTGGAACTCAGGCAATGACCAATAGGCTCATCACAATTGATATGGACTGCACACTTGACCAGGACCTGATCGATGAAGGTCTTGCCCGTGAGATGGTTAACCGCATTCAGAAAACGAGAAAAGACTCGAACTTCAACGTGGCCGACAGAATTTCTGTTACGGTTCATACCACTCCAGAACTGGCCAAAGTATTTAATAAATACCAAAGCTACATTGCTTCTGAAACTCTTATGACTAAGGGAGAAGTTTCTGAGGTTAAGCTCGAAGGTTCACTAGTACATGAAATTGATGACATGGTTTTTGAAGTCTTAGCAAAAAAAGCATAGTCCCTGGCCCCTCTACTTGAGGGGCCTTTTTTTTTCGGCCACTCCCAAATAAGACAGCAAGAGAC
>JAEYUK010000336.1 GCA_023432655.1 Pseudomonadota bacterium
ATATTACTGCACCTATTGTTGGGAGCACGACGATAACTCTAGGTGTGGGAATGCCGAAGAAAGTTATTCAAGACGGGGTTAACGGGTGCTTTCATTGGGTAACGACTGATTGTGAGAAGGATAAACATGCCTGCCCTTATAAAGAAGGCCGTTACTCTCAAATTAGTGATTCAATGCCTTGTGGTTCTCCTAATACAATCCGACTTCCGGATGCCGATCATTCATCTATTCTCGAAACCATTATTGACTCGATTTAAGAGTGCCGGTTCCTTACCCGCGCAGTATGGACCCGAGGAAGAAGAAGGCTTGTTACAGTCATAACCACCATGCCGCTGATTACTAACATCATTTCCATATAAATATCCTCCTTAAGTGTAATTCTCGATCCTTGAGTAACTTTTTGGGCCGCCATCCTGGTGATCCATTGAAATCTATTAAGCAGGAATTGTGCCAAGTCGGAATTTTGAAAGATCAGGTATTTAGGAGAATGACTCCAGGGTCAGGTTGACTCTGGTGACGAACAGAACTCTTCCCGAAAGGCCGTTTGGATATCAATGGCTTCCCATTCAAGGCTATCGTCATGAAGATCCCAGCCCTGATACTTACCTTGAACATAATGAACCAGCTCGTGAGCGACAGAATCATCCATACAGCGGCCGGTTTTTTGATAATAGGCAGCTTCATCCAGAATATAAATGTCGTTGTGGTGAAGAATAAAAGCATTGGTAATGCGCTCAGGACGAAAGCCC
This sequence comes from Pseudomonadota bacterium, assembly GCA_023432655.1. GTDB lineage: Bacteria > Bdellovibrionota > Bacteriovoracia > Bacteriovoracales > Bacteriovoracaceae > Peredibacter. Next base: position 750 of record JAEYUK010000336.1, read on the forward strand.
CATTGTGGCTCCACTGCATCCTGAAATTGTTTCAAAGGAGTAGAACTCTCATAAAAAAATCGCGGAAAAGGAATTTCAGGTCTATGGGCCTGACGTTTTTTTTCCAGGACCTTTTCAAAAATGAACTCCAGACTATAACGAAGTTTTGCTGGCTCCGGTTTGGCGAAAGAAGTAAGAGGAATAAGGCCGAGAATTAAAAGAAGTTTTTTCATAAGAAGGATCATATAAGAGCTAGCTCTTAAAATCGGCTTGCTTATAAATTTTACTTAGGGTCTGTAAAAAAATTGGTTCATCCTTGAACCAGGCGGGCCCTAACCTTGGACTCACACCACTCTTTTCCTTGAGTCTACACATAGTTAAATTTTTATGATCTTGATCACCCCTACCATCCTGGCGGGGGCTTTCAGTCTCACTATGCTTGAGCAGAATTCATGCCAATTATATTTCATCAAAATTACTAATACTTAGAGCGAGAGTGACTACTCATCCTGGTGCCAGTGTGACTTTCTCCTCTGCCACCAGGGCCATCATGGGGGCAATAACTTGAGTGCAGAATTTTTTTTAAACTGAGCTATTGTGAAGTTTATTTTTCTATGAAACGATCTTTATAGAACAGGAATTAATGATTAGTTCCTGCCTGTCACCAGGAGGGTGAATTCATGAATCCGCATTACTACCTCATGAAAAACAAAAAGATTCTCCGTCTCGAAGAAGAAGAATCATTCTCGTTACTCCCACTTAACATTCGCCAGCGCGCGCTTGAACCAGATCAGGTTTTCTCGCTTGATCAGTCACAGGCCAATTGGCGTGTTGTGATCTTTCGCGATGAGATTCTCGACCTCAGCGAATACACTGAGTGGCTGAATTCTCCAGAAGCCTTGTTTCAGGAAGATGAAATGGAATTAGAGCTAATTGCCAACTATTAGTGGCAATAATCCTGTAGTTTCAGACATCAACTGATTTAACTCAGAGTCTAAACCCTTAGACTTAGGCATACATGCTCTCCTGGCCCCGTTTTATGTGACAATGCCAACATTAAAACGGAGGCCAGCGTGCAGACAAAAAACAATCCTCAAGATACTTCTCGGCAGGAAATCATAAAAAATTTTATGCCCACCATTCGCTACTGGGCCAAGCACTATCACTACCAGTATCACCAGGTTTTAGAATTCGAAGACTTAGTGATGGTTGGAGTGATCGGGCTCATCGATGCCATGAATAAGTATAAGAAGGATAAAAAGAATCAGTTCAAGACCTACGCTGAATTTAGAATCCGCGGCGAAATCATTGATGAGCTAAGAAAACAAGACTGGATGACCCGTTCTGAGAGAAATAAGCAGAAAGAATACAAGAAGGCCAAGAACAATCTGACAGAAGAATTAGGACGAGCTCCAACATCGGTTGAAATGTCCAATGTTCTGCCGTTTAAATCCCGCGATATGATTCGTCTTGAGCAATACGAAAGTGGTGACACCATTAAGCAATATGTGGAAGGAGAAACTATTCAGCAGACGAACTTACTTAATTCTGAGTTTGAAAATTATGCTCTCAAGAAAACATTGAGTGTGGTGATGGATGAACTCCCAAGAACGATGAGACTCATCGTGATGCTTAAATACTTTGAAGACTTAAACTTCTTTGAAATTTCCAAGGTCGTAAATCTTTCTGAGGGAAGAATTTGTCAGCTCCATGCTGAAGCTTTGAACCTTCTTAAAAATCATCTGGAAACGGAGAAGATTGATATTCTGGCGGCCTAAGAAAAGTCCCCTGAGCGGGCCTTTTGTGTGTTATTCACCCAGGCCCTGAAAAAGGTCATCAGTTTCTCCGTCACTTCTGTGCCTTCAAATATCCCTAAAGCATGGGCCATCGCCTCATAGGTAGAAACCCATTCAGGATGCTGGGCCTTCCGTAGCCCATACTCGGCGAGAATTCCCGGTGGTAATTTTACAGCAGGTAAAGTGCTAAAAGCTTTTTCACGTTGTCTAACTTTACGGGCCTGCTGCCAGTTCCCGTCTGGAATGATCAGATGATAAGGGCCGGGAAATTCTTTTTTAAAATCTTCATTTAATTCAAGAGCATCATCATGGGGATAAAGGAATAACGGTCTGCCAGGTTTATCCAATAAGGGTGTTCCATCAAATTTTTCATTCATTCGCCCGCGAATCACTATCTCAACATTACCAGGCAACATTTTTTGGGCAAATTGTGCTGTATTGGAAGTAAGTTTGACCTCTCGCACATGAACGACCAAAGAAACCTGAGTCTCAATAGAAAATGGTTTAATGTGTTCACATACGCACAATTGCACATTAAGTCGGCATTTAGGGCAACGGTTAACATGTCCTGCCCGGCGCTGGCTCATATTAAAAATCTCGTCTAAAATGATTGAATCTCATGACGCACATCCTAATGGAAGGAGTTTTAAATGGCAAAATCTGTTTACGATTTTTCAGTCAAAGACATTAACGGAAATGACGTTCCTCTTTCCAAATACCAGGGGAAATTCCTTTTAATCGTCAATGTCGCCAGTAAATGCGGGTTCACTCCCCAGTATGAAGGTCTCGAGGCCCTTTATAAGGAACTTAAAGATAGAGTCGAAATTCTGGCCTTTCCTTGTAACCAGTTTGGCGCTCAGGAGCCAGGAGACGCGGAGGAAATTAAAAACTTCTGTTCCCTTACCTACAATGTGAGTTTCCCCCTATTTGAAAAAATAGATGTGAATGGTAAAGAGGCTAGACCTTTGTACCAATTTTTGAAAAAGGAGAAACCGGGACTCTTAGGGAGTGAGATGATCAAATGGAACTTCACTAAATTTTTAGTGAACCCAGAGGGGCAGGTCATAAAACGCTATGCTCCTAATGATAAACCAGAAGATATCAAGAATGATTTGTCAAAAATGCTCTAGTATTCTCTCTTAGAATTTTTTTCTTCATCAGAGTATAATATTAAAAATTTTAGTCTGATGAAGGAGTCATTATGTTGTTTAACGGTCAGGCCTTCCGCCTGGAAACTCTCCCCCATGATATTTTAAAAATCACCTACGATTTAAAAGATCAATCGGCGAATGTGCTTAACGCAGTTTCATTAAAAGAAATGGGCGAAATGCTCGAGGTTATTAAAAAGCAAAAGGCCCGCGGTCTTCTTTTTACCTCGGGAAAACCTAGTGGTTTTATTTTCGGCGCCGACATCACAGAGTTTTTAGATCATTTCAAAAAAACAGAAGATGAGATGAAGACCTGGATTGCAAGCATCAACGATATCTTTAACGGTTATGAGGATCTGCCATTTCCTAAAGTCGCCTTGATTAATGGCTTTGCTTTAGGCGGAGGTTGTGAAGTTACTCTTACTATGGATAATCG
>JAEYUK010000008.1 GCA_023432655.1 Pseudomonadota bacterium
AGATTGCATGCAGCTGGAATTCGCTCACGGCGTAAGAATGAAAGAAGAGGTTTCCTCGGCCCTCCGTAAGGTTTCTTACGAGTTGGGAGTTCCTCTGACTTCTCACGGTCCGTACTACATTAACCTCAATGCCCGTGAACAAGATAAAATCGACTCATCAGTTGAGCGTATCATTCAGACGGCCAAGATCTCTGATCTTTGTGGTGCTGAATCAATGACATTCCACGCGGCTTTCTACATGAAAGATTCTCCGTATGATGTTTTTGATCTGGTTGAAAAATCTCTTAATGTGATTGAAGAAAGACTTTCTCGTCTTGATATTGAAATTGAGCTACGCCCTGAACTTACTGGTAAGACTTCTCAGTTTGGTTCACTGGAAGAGCTTATCTCTCTTTCAAAGTCAGTTGCTAGCTGTAAGCCTTGTATGGACTTCTCTCACCTCTACGCCCGTACAGGTTCAGTGAATGACTATAAAGGTTTCTGCGAGACTCTTGAGACTTTAAAAACTGAACTTGGTGCTAACGCTCTTAACGAAATGCACATCCACATTTCAGGTATCAGCTCTAACTCTAAAGGTGACTTAAAACACTTGAACCTTGAGAAATCTAAGTTCAACTGGAAAGACCTTATGAAGGCGCTTAAAGATATGAACTGTCACGGTTATGTCGTTTGTAACTCTCCAAACCTGGAAGTCGATGCTGCTATGTTGAAGCGGTATTATATGGCCCTCTAATTTCCTGCACACACACACGCAACACACACAAATAAAAAAGCCTCCGAATGGAGGCTTTTTTTATGCTACCGACAACCATTCCTGAGGATTAAGTAAGTCGTGGAGATGAACCTCCTCACCCTTCTTGAGCCCAATCAGATAGCAATAGCCATCAGCATGGGTAATAAGAAGCTTCTCCATCTCGGGCCGCCAGTTCTTTTGAAAGATCATAAAGAGCGCATCTTTATCGTCATGGGCATCTAGAATAATCCCTTCCTGATGTTCACTAACACTAAAGACTGACCAGTTAATAGGAACATCAATCGTGCCCATTTCCGTCTTAAACCGAAGCACCCTAAACTGAGGGATAAAAAATCCCCGCAAATAAGAAAGAGAATAATCATTAAGTTTTAGTTCCAGACTCGAAAGCTGAGTCCGTTCATCTTGATGAAGACGAAGTGTTTCGTTAACCAGGAAAGAAATGAAATCTGAATCGGCCATAGGAGCCCTCCAGACTTCTTTTCGGATAGAGCTTGTTATTCTAAAGGATTAATTGGCTCAAGAGCTTCGTGGTAGGTTTTGATATTGCTGACATCAGCGATCAACCATTTCCCGTTCTCATTCACCACTTCGGCGATTTTTTTAACGTCAGAGGAATAAACGCTGCGGTCACCCTCTTTGGTCACGAAAGTGATGGAATAAGTCATGAAGCACTTTTTTTCCTGGCAGCTTTTGGAGAGCACTTTGAAGCTATTTCGTTGAACATTTCGAAGGTCGGCAAATTTTTGAAATTCTTCGTCAGATATGTTTTCGATTACTTGTTGCATTTTACCTGTGACTCGCTCGAGCATGAACTCCCGGGTAACCACTTGTCCTATCCGGGCCTCGACGAAAGATTTAAGCGCTGATTCCGGGGTTTGGTTGTCATTAAGACAGGCGACCATTAAAAAAAGCAGAGGTAAAATCCATTTCATTATCTTAACCTTTCTGGTTTAAAGCCTAATTCCTGGACGATCTCCATGAATTCAGACCAATTAAAGACGTTCAAATCTTTTTTTATTTTCTCAAATTTTATCCCAACCCCGGTTAAATCCCGAGTTCCGGCAACTACTTCCCCATGCTGAATGAACTCGCGTCCTCCAAAGATGACTTTTACTTCCAGTTTCCGGGGCAGTTTTTTGGGAGCGGAGTTAAGTTTAATAAAGCAGCCATCCATGTCCCAGTTACTTAAATTCCCCTCGAGCACATGATCCTGATAAGAAACAAAACAAGGCATTTCTTTCAAGAGAGGTTCAAAGAGGTCAGAATCCTGGTAGTTCGGATTAATGCTGGCGGTACTGAGGTAGTTATTCATCAGTTGATAAAGAAAGTAGGAAATGATCACATAAAAAAACATCGCCACCACGATGATCTTATTAAACTCGATAAAGAGTCCTTCCATCACCTTAAAGCCCACGGCAAAAACCGAGAGCTGAAAGGCCAGCAAGGCGTAACGGTGATGTCGCCAAATAAGCACGATGGCAACCACCAGAATAAAAGCAATGTACCAAAAAAGTTCCAGACCTTTTTGCAGATAAACCAGGGAAAAGGGAGAAAGGTGATGGCGGTAAGCGTGCTGTAAGTACAAAAAGAAAAAAGACAGGATCAGATAAATGACCACGTTAATAATAATTGTATCTTTCTTTTTTACTTTCAATTGTTCCATCTGAGATTTGCCCTATAATACCATTATGAATGAAGTCGTTCTAGAAATCTCCTCAATTTGCGTATCTTGCGATAATTGCCGTTTGATATGCCCTGAGAATGCCGTGATCTCTAATGGGCAGGATTACTTTATCGATCACTGGAGCTGCACCCAGTGTGGATTATGTATTGAAATTTGCCCGGTCGATTGTATTAAAGAATCTAAACCGGCCTAATTTCTTCTTTTACTTCGTTCCACCAAATCGATTTCCCATCACTCTTCTTCGCCGAGTGCCCTTTAAGAATGATCGAAGGTCCAAGATCCCCGGTTTCTTCATCTGCGTTTAAATTAATCACATCAGCAGATCGCGCGTAGTAGCTGCGCTTTTGTAAATTAATTTTCCAGGTTTTCAACGTTCCCTCATTCACTAAAAAGCGGATGAAAGGATGATTGGAATTCATACGGTAGGTATCAAGGATCCGGAAGCAGGTTTCCCAGTAGCGCTCAAGTGTCCCAAAGTCCCAATAGTCTGAGTTATCTAACCTAAGGGCCTTAATGTCTTTTTCTTTGAACGGGCAGACCGAATCAAAAAAAGAACTCGGGCCTGAAACCTTTTCTAACTGAGCTAAATCCACATAGGAGATCCCTGTATAGGTCTCAACCTGTTTGGTGCCAGAAGGAAGATCTTTATTCTTAATAATCCCTTTCACTTTCCGCGCTTCATCTATTTCCAAAGCATTGTAGCCGAGAGCAGGATTCACCATATAGCTAAACAGCACCGCTGGATCTTTCAGATGAGGCTTAAGGATTTGCGCGAGATCATCCTTCTTTAGGTAGAAAAACTGATCGGCATTTAAAATGAGAAGTTTTCCACGATACTTGATCCCCGGTTGGGAAGCCAGATTATGAACGGCACCACCGATGTCCAGGATCTCGGGTTTTTCCCAGAGAAACTCCACACCATCAAAGGCCGAACGGAGAATGCAGTATTTTTCGATTTCTTCCCCCATGTAATGGAGGTTAATGAAAATCTTTTTTGCCCCCAAACTTCGGGCATAGGCGACTTGTAACTCCAGAAGACTTTTTTCAAAAACCGGCCAAAGAACCTTAGGAAGACTCTGTCCGATTTTACCCATTCTCGTTCCGAAACCGGCGGCAAGAATTAAGCAGTAATCAATTTGCATAATAGTGGCCAAATAATTTAGTTTTCAGTTCAGCGTACTTAGGATTATTCATCATCACACGACGAATTTTCTCCATGGCAAAACCAATATACTTTAAATAACGATCATCCTTCCGCCAATTATAAATATAGCAGAAACTCCCCACCGCTTTAAAAACCCTTTGGATGGTCATATCGTCATAGAGAGAAAGAAAATTTTCATAGCTTTTTTGACCATGAATTTTCTGATCTAAGTTTTCATAGTAGTACTTTTTCAGGGCGACTCTATTGTCTTCACTTAAGTCGTAGTAGCAGTCTTCCAAGAGTGAAACCAGGTCATACTGTGGAATTCCCCAACGGGCATCCTGGAAATCAATAAAGACAAACTCCCCATCTTTCACCATCACGTTTCGTGAATGAAAGTCCCGGTGGGTGATAACCATTTTTTCCTGAGCAAGACGCTTCATGACTGGATCAAACAAAGCTTCTAGCTCTGAAATGAGATTCTCATCCTGGGTTTTATTGAAGAAATTTAGGAAATACTTAAAGGTGAAACGGGTTTCATCCATGTATTTTTGATAATCAAACTTAAGCTGAAAGAGATTTGGGTTTTCGATTTTATTTTCAGGAATACGGTGTAACTCCAGCAGTTGATCAATGATCGTTTTATAGATCTTATACTCTTCTTCTTTCGAAGTGATCCGCGCCAGATGAGTTAACAGGGTCACATTACCAAGATCTTCCTGCAGGGAGTATCCGCGCTTAAGATTATGGTCAATGATTTGCGGAACACGAACCTTATTCTTACTTAAAAACTGCTGAACCGATAGAAAGGGGTGCTTCTCCATAGGTTCTTCATAGGGGTTATCCAGGCAAACTACATAACTATCACTTGCAGTAAAAATACGGTAATAGCGGCGAGTAGAAGCATCTCCGGTCAGTTTATCAATCTCTACTAATTTCTCATCTCTAAGGAGGTTTTTGTCTTGAGTCTTATTAAAAAGCTCTTCGATAAAAAATTGTTCTGCTTGCTCTGGTTTCATTAATTAATCCCTCATACCATTGATGAAAGTGTAGAAGTTTTTAGATGAATTTTTTTTGGCCAATGGATTATCTTCATCTCCATTTTGAATCATGAAGGCCTTAAATAATGATTCTTCCCTATTGATGAGATTCACATCCCCTACCTGCATCAGGAAGTCGGCGGTGTTTCTGTTTTGAGTCTGAAGCCAGGATAAGTAGTACTCACCATCAAAGCCCGCGCGAGTCGTGAGATAGTAGGCCCATTTATGGATTTCCATCTTTTCTTCCAAACCTAGTCGATTTAACTGCATCATTCGTTCCAGAGGCAGATACCCAATCGGAATGATGGTGTGTTTCGGGTAAAGAAGATTTTCACTGCGAACAAGCTCGTAAGAGAGGATACTCACCAGCACACTTTCATGCTTTACATATTTTTCCAGGAGTCCCCGTGAAAGAAAAATTTCTCCCTTAGGTAATGAGAAGTGCAGCGGCACTTCATTATCCAGGATCGTCACATTCGCGCGGGTTAATTGGTTAAAAAAGATTTCATTATTAGAAATCACTTCCTTCGTCACCCACTCAAGATACTTTTTAGATCGAGGATTAAGCTCCAGGACTTTGGTACCGGGAGTAATGAGAAAAGGTTTTTTCAAAGAAGCTAAATGATCGGCGTAGTCCGTTGAGGACATGACCTTGTAACCCTTTCCCAAAGAGGTGTCTTCCGACTTATTGGGCAACTTAAAGGTACCGCAGGCCGAGACTAAACATAAAAATAAAAAATAACAAACCCCCGACAAGGTCGGGGGTTTTATTAATGAAGAGATAAAGGAGCTTTTAGATTTCGTTTGCGACTTCACGACCGTTTTCTAAGTAATAAAGGGTAAAGCCCGCATAAATCTTGTTAGGATCTTTAATGAGAGGGCGGTTATTGTCCCAGATAAGTTTCCACTTATGCATGGTCGAGTAAACTTGCTTAGAAATTCCACCAAGTGTATCACCGGTTCTGATGAGATAAGGAAGGCCTTGCGGATTCCAGACAAATTCTTCGGCCGGAGCTGTATAGTTTAAAACCATACCTTCACGAATAGTCGTTGTACCTTTTAAAGTAGCGCTATTTTGATTCGCTAGCTCTTTCCAACGCTCGTAATCGCCGTAGAGTTTAAAAGCAATTAACATCAATGTTTCATTCTTCTGTACAGTATATTGTTTGATAGAGCCAGCTTCGTAGGCAATAACCGGGGCGGCATCTGTTTCAACCGGAGTTTCGGTGATGACTGGGGCTTCAGTGTCTGTCGGAGTTAACTCTTGAGTAGAGTCATCCAAAGCTGTTTCAGTCTCCATGGGAGTTTCTTCGACAAAGGACTGATCTTCTTCTACTGGGTTTTCAATGAATTCATCTGCATCAGAAAGCTCAATCTGAGGCGTTTCTTCGTTAACTTTTTGGGCCGATTTGGAGCCAGAACACGCCACCAAACTTAGACTTAACAATACCAACCATGGTATATTTTTCATAATCACTCCCTGATTAATCCTACATAGTTACAGTTTATTATAACTTCAAACACTCAGGGAGGGTGGAAAAATTTGCTAAACTATTAGAAATGAAAAAACATATCTTTCTGGTCAATTGAATCCCAGATTCTCTTCACCAATCGGTCGAAATGCTCTTCGTTATCCAGAAAATCCAGCTCATCCGTATCAACGATCAGCGATTTACCCAGATTATAACTATTGTACCACTCATCGTAATACTTATTCAGGCTCGTTAAATACTCTACCGGAATGGCCTGCTCATAATCTCTGCCTCGGAGTTTAATCCGCTCTTGAAGTTTAGGAATGGAGCGACGAAGAAAGATCATCAGCGTTGGAGGACTCAAAAACTGAGTCATGGATTCATACAGATTACGGTAATTGGTGTAATCGCGCTCATCGAGTTTGCCTTGATCGAAAAGAGAACGGGCAAAAATATTGGCGTCTTCATAGATTGAGCGGTCTTGAATGGAGCTGGCCGGCAAATTTTCAATTTCTTTGTGAGTGTTGAATCTATGAGTAAGGAAATAAACCTGGAGCGGGAAAGACCAACGATCCATATCACTATAGAAGTCGGCCAAATAAGGGTTGTCCTGCACAGACTCAAAATGAGGCTTCCATCCCAGGCGTTCCGATAATTTTTTGGTGAGTGTGGTTTTACCACTCCCGATATTTCCTGCAACAACAACGAACATAGGATTCGAAGCACTGCTGAGGCGGTGGTAGGCCTGTTCTGACATTAATTTCTCCTGAATTTGCATAAGCGAAAAGCGTAGTATGAATTATACTAGAAATCTTGACTCATTTAATCAAACATATAATTTTTTTGATGCGTTTACGTTACCCCGTTAATTATTTAAAATGAGAGAGATGAAGTTAATCAGTATTTTTTTTATTTATGTACTCCTTATTATAAGTACTAATACCCAGGCGCAATCCCTGGTGGATGATGCTAATCTGGGCCTTGACGCTCAAGACAACGAGAACCTTTTTACCGAAACAATAAAAATTATTTCAGATTCCAAGAAGATTTTTATTCTCTCCAATAATAATCAACAACTGGGCCAGGGGGATTTCATCTCGCTAGCACTTGATAACAACTTAGCGGCGCGGGCCATTGTGGCGAAAATCCATCAAGGGCAAGTGGGGATTAAAATCATCAAAATCTACTCGCTCTCACAGTGGGGACGCTTAAGAAGAGATCAGGAAGTTCAAATTATTAAAGGTGATGATTCGACCTTCGGAAAAAAACCGGTGGTGGCAGTGGAAGAAACACCGGTAAGTAAAATTCGAAATGAAGAAGATCTTTATACCGGCGACGTTGTGGTCGAAGATGATCTGAGTGTTTTTGACGATAATAAAAACCGTCACATTAAACCAGATAATATCGTGGCCTTGACGGGAGCTTTTTATGAGGCTTCTGAAGTTGCTTCTCGTGGGGGCAAGGTTCGCACGAATGAGTTCGGTATTTCCTGGGCCTTTCAATTTTCAGACAATTTTTTTGCTGAAGGTCTCTACGGTCGGGCACTGATTGATAACTTCCCAGGGGATGGGAGTCAGACTCTTGCTAACCATATAACCGCTCGACTTAAATATAATTTTAAAGGTCCTCTCTATACCTTCTTCATGCCTTACGTCGGTTTTCATACCTACACCATCTCAAGCCCCGACGCTGGTAAAACCAATAATGATGCTACCAATCAGGAACAGATTGATGCCGTGGATGAACTGAAAAAATCAGGTCCCGTCTTTGGTGTTTCTGTTTTAAGAAGATTAGTACCTGGATGGTTTGTTAAAGCTGACGTAGGATCTGATATTATAAGCGTGGGTTTTGCCATTGAATTTTAAAATCATCCTTCTTCTTATTCTAGTTTCTTCTTGTGGAGTTAAAGGCGATCCTGTCGCTCCTAGATCTAAGCCTATGCCCTCTTTTCTGGATAACTATCCTGACATTGAGACAGAACAGTCCGTCCAAGAATTTAAAAAACGCTGATGTCACTCATCATCGCTACCGGTTCAAATATTGGAAATTCTCAAGCACTTCTCCTGCAGGCAAAAGAACGTTTGTCCCAGGATTTTCATTTCATTGCCGCCAGCCGCCTCTATACTTCCCAGGCCGTGGAGTACCAGAATCAACCCGATTTTTTTAATCAAGTTTTAGAGTTCGCGAAACCTGACACAGATCCTGTTACGGTCATGAAACACTTGTTAGAAATAGAAAAAGAGTTTGGCCGAAACCGGGATATACCGAAAGGACCCCGCACCTTAGATTTGGATATTATCTTTTGGGGATTAGAGCGAGTTAACCAGGAAGACCTGATTATTCCTCACCCGCGATGGCATGAAAGAAGTTTTGTGGTTAAGCCACTTCAAGAATTGCCATTCTTCCAAACAATTGAAAAATGTTTTACAATTCCTAGGTCTTTTGAAATTGATGCCTTCCCTCTATAAGTTTTTAATCAAGGAATAGATTATGGACTTCGCCCTGACAACGGAACAGCGTGAGATTCACGAATTAGCGATGAAATTCGCTAAAAATGAAATGATTCCCGTTGCTCAAGAATTCGACGAGAAAGGAATCTTTCCTTCTGAACTTTTTAAAAAGGCCTGGGAATTAGGCCTCATCAATACCTGCCTTCCTGCGGCCTACGGCGGAACGGGCTTTTCCGCCATTGATGGTGTGATCATTTGCGAAGCGCTGGCCTATGGCTGTATGGGAATGAACAGCTCTTTCATGGCCAATGACCTGGCCCTTTTACCAATTGTGATTGGTGGATCAGAAGAGCAGAAAAAAAAGTTCCTCACTCCCTTCACAGAAGAATTCAAAATGGCTTCCTTCTGTCTGACTGAACCGGGTAATGGTTCAGACGCCGGCGGAATTAAAACACTCATTAAAGACGGCGGCGACCACTGGATTTTAAACGGCGAAAAAATGTGGATCACTAATGCCGGTTACGCCGATTTATTTGTGGTTTACGGCACCGTTGATCCTGCTCTTAAGCATAAAGGCATTTCTGCCGTGGTGGTTGATCCAAAAACTCCTGGCATTGAGATTGGTAAAAAAGAAGATAAAATGGGTCACCGCGCCTCTGACACCAGAGGGATCCGCTTTAATAATGTCAAAGTACCCAAAGAGAATATGCTGGGTAAGCCCGGTGACGGTTGGACGATTGCCATGAAAACCCTCGATCACTCGAGACCGCTTGTGGCTTCCTCTGCTTTAGGAGGAGCCCAGCATGCGCTGGATCTTTCTATTCAATACGCCAAAGAAAGAACTCAGTTCGGAACTCCGATTGCTAAACATCAGGCGATTCAATTTATGATCGCTGAAATGGGAATGAAAATTGAAGCCGCCCGCTTATTAGTGCATAAGGCTGCCTGGCTCTGTGATCAGGGCATCCACAATACAGAAGTGGCTTCCTATGCTAAAGCATTTGCCTCCGACTCTTGTATGCAAATAACGACAGATGCAGTACAAATTTATGGTGGTTACGGTTATAGTAAAGAGTACCCTGTTGAAAAACTCATGCGGGATGCCAAATTACTGCAAATTTATGAAGGAACATCGCAAATCCAACGATTGGTGATGGCCCGTGAATTATTAAAATAATCCCTGTTTCTTTAAAGGAGATACTATGAATATTTTTGTGTGCGTGAAGCAAGTTCCAGACACAGAAACTAAAATCACTCCAAGTAGTGACAAAAGTTTCATTGAAACAGCTTCGATCAAATGGATCATGAACCCATATGATGAATTTGCTGTTGAGCAAGCTCTTCTCATTAAACAAGCTAATTCTGCTGCTAACGTTACAGTTGTTCGCGTTGGTTCAGTGAAAGATACTGAAGCTCTTCGTACTGCTATGGCGATGGGTGCTGATGATGCTGTTTTAGTTGAAGCAGCTGACAATCTTGATTCTTACTCAATCGCTAAGGCCCTTAAAGGCGCGATTGAAAAAACTGGTAAAAAACCAGATATCATCCTTGCCGGTAAACAGGCGATTGATGATGATGCTCTTCAAGTTCCACAAATCCTCGCTGAAATGCTTGGCCTTCCATCAGTTTCAGTTATCGTAGGATTCGAACTTTCAGGCACAACTGTAAAAGTTAAGCGCGAAATCGAAGGTGGAGCACTGGAAGTTTACGAAGTCACAACTCCGGTTGTCCTTGCGGCCAACAAAGGTCTTAACACTCCAAGATACGCTTCTCTTCCAGGAATCATGAAAGCGAAGAAAAAACCAATGGCACAACACTCTTTAGCCGATGTTGGTGTCACGGATGCTGATCGTCGTGTGAAGTATTCAAATTTCCAACTTCCTCCTGAGAAACCAGCTGGTAAGAAATTTGATGCTACAGATGCAGCTAAACAACAAGCTGTTGTTGCGGAAGTAGTAGGCCTTCTTCGTACAGAAGCTAAAATTATTTAATTAAAGGATACATATATGGCAAACGTATTAGTTTTTACTGAACTTCATGACGGTCACGTTAAACCTGTGACTCTTGAAATCCTTGGCAAGTTAGCTGGTCAATCGGCAGACGTTGCTGTTATCGGCGACATCGGAGCTGATCAAGTGGCAGAGCTTGCAAAATTTGGTGCTCAAAACGTTCATAAAATTAAAGGTGGAAACCTTGATAAGTATTCTCCGGAAGGCTACGCCAATGCTCTAGCTGACTTCATCAAAACTAAGTCTTATGACTACGTTTTCGCTGGGGCCACTTCTATGGGTAAAGATTTTCTTCCTCGTCTAGCGGCGAAGTTTGAAGCAGGTCTAGCATCTGACGTCACTAACTTCACTATGGATGGCGGAACTTTCGCCGGAACTCGTCCTTTCTTCTCTGGTAAGTGTCTTGCTAAAGTTGAAATCACTGGTCCTAAGCCTCATTTCGTAACGATTCGTCCAAACGCTCTCGGTATGACAGCTAATCCAACAGCTGGTGCCGGTGCTGCTGCCGACGCTACTGGAAACGCTGGTGAAATTCGCGCTATGATCAAAGAAATCGTCAAAGCAGCTTCTTCAAAAACAGATTTAACAGAAGCTAACATCATCGTAACTGGTGGACGCGCGATGAAGAACGCTGAAAACTTCCAAATCCTAGAAAAGATGGCAGACGTTATTGGTGCTACAGTTGGTGCTTCTCGTGCCGCTGTGGATTCTGGTTTTGCTCCACACGCTATGCAAGTTGGTCAGACCGGTAAAACAGTTGCTCCATCTCTTTATATCGCTTGTGGTGTTTCCGGAGCAATCCAACACTTAGCTGGTATGAGAACTTCAAAAGTGATCGTAGCGATTAATACTGATCCAGATGCTCCAATCTTCACCAGAGCGGACTACGGTATCGTGGGAGATCTTTTCCAGATCGTTCCAATCATGACTGAAGAGTTTAAAAAACTTTTAGGAAAGTAATACTTGTTACTCCAGAAATTCGCCGGCCTTTTGGCCGGCTTTCTTTATAAGATCTATTCATCCACCTTCCGTTATGAAATAGATTTTGAAGATTCAGCTGATAAAAAGATTTTCTTCGAAGACCTCTCCACCCGGGATGCGAATCCTGGACACAATCTTATTTATGCCTGCTTCCATCAGGATGATTTAAGTTGTCTTCCCTACTTTTCCGATAAAAATATCTGCATCCTCATCTCCCAATCAAAAGACGGACAGATCCTTGCCAGTGCGGTGGAGTACATGGGTTACCAAACCGTGCGCGGTTCCTCTCACCGGGGTGGAGTCGCTGGACTTTTAGCGGGCATGAAGAAAGTGAGAGAAGGTCACAAGATGAC
>JAEYUK010000011.1 GCA_023432655.1 Pseudomonadota bacterium
GTCCCGGAGTTACCAAAAGCGACGGTAGAACTATAAAGTACCCAAAAGACGACAGTTATAAGCAGGGTTTGTACCACATTTTTCCCAAAAGAACTTGAGCGCCGGTTCGGATTAAAGATAGTCGAGAGTGGTAATAAGGCAAAAACCAGACAGATAAAGCTCAAAAAAACCTTATTGAGTAAGAGAATTTCGTATTCGTCGATATTGATACCGGTTTTGGAAAGTCGCGAAATAAACTGACGCAGTTTAAAGAAATTGAGGGTGGTAAGATCGGCTTCAAATTCACCGAAATCTTCCGGTCTTTCATCGAGCTTTAAATTCATCACCGCTTCACTACTTTCCAGGGGAAAGGTTGGGGTATTGAGATCGGAGAGGATGCGAGCGTTACTTAGTTCCCAGTGCCCAGGTTTGATATAAGTGGCGCGGGAAGAGCGGATAATTCTCTCTCCGGTGAGTTCAGGACTAAAAAAATAAATCTCAAAGTCTTGAAGTGAATTAGTTCGGCGATCAAAGTAGGTAAAAGAAGCAAAGTAGTTTTGATACTTGTACCAGAATTTTCCGCCTTCTATGGAACTGCGGGTGAGGTATTTTCCCTCTGATCTCTGGCTTTTTTGGATTTCCTGTCTTTTGACCTTGTTGGCATAAGGTTCAATAAAACCCAGATTAAGAAACTGCACAATCACAACACTTAAAGCACAGGTACCGATTAAGGCATAAATTTTCCGGTAAGAAACACCGGCCGCCAGAATAGAAATAAGTTCGGAATGAGATTTTAATTTGTTAAAAGAAAAAAGAGTCGCTACCAAACAACAGATAGGAAACATCTTTCCCATAAGATCCGGCATTTTTAAAGAATACTCGAGGAGCACACGGGCAGCATCTTTCCCTTGAAGAAACCCGTTAATTAAATCTGCGGTGGAAATTAAGAGAAACAGAACCGTCACGGCCCCAATTAAGCTTTTAAACCATTCTTTAACAATGAACCACGAGAGAATTAGCATTTATTAAGTATAAAGCGCAGGATGGTTTTTGAAAACAAAACCAGTACGGGTCGGATCAGTAATTTTGAAAAGAAATGCATCGCAAGACTTTGTTCCCAACGGGGAACGAGTTCTGAGGAATAGGTGTAGTAGATTCTCACGAAATCCCTGCCCCAGCTGTAATTGAGCATCCAGTCTTTGAGGGCCCGATAGTCCTGGGTGATGGGATGATTTGTTCCATAACAGAAAGTTACTACGTAGCATTTCTTAGACTGGGTATAAATTTTACGATGGGCCTCTAAAAAAAGCTCTGTCTGCTTATACAAGGATTTCTTGATGCTTTTCCGAATAAGTTCGGAGTTGACCACCTGATAGGGCTGATTGGAAGAGAAGGCCACAAACTGATCCAGACAACGCCTGCACTCATCCTGAAATTTGGGAGAGGCATCATAGATACGGGCCATCTGTAAAAAAATATGACTGATCATCATCATTTCGGTCAATTCTTTCTTGGGATCGAAATGAGAAACACGAAGGGAAAATAAATCCTTCACCTCTTTGTATTCGGCCATGATCCCCATGTATTCCACAAAACGATGAAGAGCATTGCCGTAATCACCGGCATCCAGAGATTCTTTTCCAAAACGGGCAATAGTAATTCGATTTTCAAACTTATGTTTAAAGACCAGCAGCTTCTCGCGTTCTTCGCGGGAGATTTTCTTAGGAGTAGAATTCATGTCCCTCTTATCGGAGATAAGAGGAATCAACCTTAAAGTTTTAAGATGATAGAGAAAGAAGTATCTACGATTTTTTCCTCTTCATAGACATAACCGTTTTCGGCGAACTGTTCAGAGAATTTCTGAGCAAATTCGGCACCAAATCGAGGTCCGATCCAGCTGATTCCCCAGCCAGTTCCTTTTAATTTCTCGATATTGTCGTAAAACTGGCCTCCGCGGAGGAAGAAATCACTAAAGATATTAAGTTGAACTGCCGCTCTCCAAAGGTATTTATCGGAAACATCTTTGGTGTATTGGGTGCCCACATCGCCGATCAGGGTAAAACGATCAGCGAGATTGTATTGAAAGCCGGCAATAATTCTTTCATAACCAGGAAGAGTCCGAGTTGGATCCTGAAGCACGATTCCTAGAATGGTATCTTGGTCAATGATGTGGCTGGTTCCAATCGTTGCCATGTGATGGGATTGATGGCGATTACTTTTAAACCGGCGAGGCAAAACATCTTGAATGTAGTTATAGCTCACACCCAAGGAAGCATCTCTTCCCAAGGGGGCTGCTCCGTGAAGGGCCATGCGGGTGCGCTCAAAACCGTTTTCATTTTGAAAGAGGTAGGCCACGCCGCCTTTTACTGGACCAGAGTGGTCGGCCATGAAAAAGCCTTGGCTACTTTTGTTGTCATCAAACTTATCCCCTGCTGCGTCACGTAGATCATTCTCACGATCCAGGGAAGTCTTGTAAGACTGGTAAGAAAAACTCGAGCCTTCAAAGAAGGCGGAAGAAGCGGGGTTTAAAATGGCCGATTCTGTGGAAAGAATGCTGGCAACTCCCGCCCCGGCGGTTGATAACAAACGAGTCGTTTGGAAATCACGGATGAGCTTTCGGTTATTATCGGCCCAGGAAGTCTGGCCCACTAGTGTTAAGACGGCTAAAATAATGACTTTCTTCATATAGAAAAATGTAGAGAACTTTTTCCTCTTAAACAAGGATATTTATGAAAATCAAAAAAGCAATTATCCCTATTGCCGGAAAAGGCACGAGATTTCTTCCTGCCACCAAGGAAATTGCCAAGGAAATTATTCCTATTATTAACGTTCCCATGATTCATTATATCGTTCAGGAAGCATGTGATGCTGGTATTGAGCAAATAATCTTTGTCACTTCTTCTGGTAAATTTGCCGTGGAAGATTATTTCGACCGAAATCTTGAACTCGAAGCCTTTTTAGAGCGAAACAACAAATTAAAAGAATTGGAAATGATCCGTAAGATTGGATCCATGGTCGATGTGACGAGTGTGAGACAAAAAGAACAGTTGGGTCTAGGGCACGCTGTTCTCTGTGCTAAGAGCATGATCGGAAATGATACGTTCGCCGTTCTTTTAGGCGACGATATTGTGATTAATAACAAGCCGGCGATTCAGCAGCTGATGGATGTCTCAACTTCGAATAACGGAGCGCCAGTTATTGGTG
>JAEYUK010000239.1 GCA_023432655.1 Pseudomonadota bacterium
GAAGAAGGTTGAGCTTGAGGTCACAGCAGAGGCCCGAGTTTGGTTGTCCCACAAAGGATACGATGATAAACTAGGGGCTAGACCTATTGCTCGTCTCATAAATGAGAAGATTAAGAAGCCTTTGGCCCATGAAATTCTTTTCGGTAAGCTCGAAAAAGGCGGCCGAGTTGGCGTTGTCGTAAAAGATGATGAACTAGAATTCACTTTTTCCTAAATATATATTTCATTCCGTCCGATCCTTCATGCACAACAATTGATAACAACAATTGAAGTGTGTGAAGGCCCTCAAAAAGTCCTCATTACAAAACTTCGATTAAGTTAAAAAGAAGAGATTGAATAAAATTTGTATTTTTTGTTTGCGTTAGATGAAAATTCTGATTAAGCTTAAAATAAGAAAGGTCAAATACTAGTGTTTAACCAACTATTTCCTGGGAGGAAATTATGGCTAAGAAAGCAGCTAAGAAAGTAGCAAAGAAAGCAACAAAGAAAGTAGCAAAGAAAGCTACAGCTAAAAAAGTAGCAAAAAAAGCTACTAAAAAAGCAGCTCCTAAAAAAGCTACTAAAAAAGCAGCAGCTAAGAAGTAATTTCTAAGCTAAAAGCCCTCGCAAGAGGGCTTTTTTTTTGCCTTTTTTTCTCAGCTTAAGTTCTTTTCCACCTCGTGGCCCTTTGTGATATCTTTATTTTCATGAAACATATTAACCAGATTTTCTTCAAGGGCCTGATTGTTGTCTTGCCCATCACTTTAACTTTCTACTTGCTCATTTGGGCCAGTTATAAAATTGAATCTCTTTTCAGTGCGACTCTTCAGAGAATCATAGGCGAATGGCTTTATATTCCAGGCCTCGGCATTGTCGTGAGTGTGATCTTTATTTTTCTGGTAGGGCTGCTGGTTAATAACTACATCACCGGCAGATTTTTCTCCTGGCTCACCAGTACTTTGGAAAAAGTACCTCTCATTAAAGTGATTTATAATCCGCTGAAAGACTTGATGGCGCTGATTCCTGGAAGAAGTGCGGATAAAGACAAGCCTCAAAGGGTCGTTCTGGTTCCGCTGGAAGGAATGGGCGTGGAAGTTATGGGTTTGGTTACCAATGAAGAGCTTACCGAACTTCCTGGCAGAAATCTTATCTCTGTCTATGTTCCACTGAGCTATATGTTAGGTGGGATCACTATCCTCATTGAAAAAGATAAAGTGAAAAAAGTTGATATGCCGGTTGATCAGGCGCTCAAACTATCGGTGACAGCTTGGATTAAGGCCAAGGACAATCGCTAAGTGAGTTGTCCTCTTTGCCGTAGCTTGAAAGTCGAGCAGTTCGATCAGGACAAGTTTCGTCATTACTTAAGATGTCCGGTGTGCGGGCTGGTTTACGTTCCCCGCGAAGAGATGATTTCCCCTGAGGATGAGAAAAAACGTTACGACTCCCATCAAAATTCTGAAACCGATCCTGGTTACCGTCATTATCTAAAGCAAATTGCGGATTCGATCCGGCCTTATCTGAATGAGAATGATCAGGGACTCGATTTTGGATGTGGCCGCAGTAAACTGATGGAAGACATTTTTAAGGATGGTGGATTCCAGGTTTCTTCTTTTGATCTGTACTATCACCCTGAGAAAGAACTACTGAAGAAAAAGTACCACTTTCTTATTTTATCTGAAGTTATTGAGCATCTCCGGGATCCCCGTGAGGTGATGATGGACTTAAAAAACTTACTACATCCTGGTGGAAGAATTTTTATCAAGACCAAGTGCTACCCGACGGAGAGAAGAGAATTCTCTCAATGGTTTTATAAACGAGATTTGACCCATGTGCAGTTTTTTAACGAGAGTTCGTTTGAGGAATTGGGACGCCTACTTAAACTAGAGAGTGTCCGGGCCCTGGGAGATGACCTTTACTTATTTCTCTCAACCATTGAAGTAAAATAAGAACATAAGTCATCAATGATCTCTTTTCGGAGAGTGATTTCCCGATACTTCACTCCCGACATGTCAAAAATTCTTTTAGCGATCTGGTTTTCAACTGTATCCTGATATTTGTCAGAGAGGTAAATCACTTCCTTGACCCGCACGGTGGAAATCATTTTCGCGCACTCATGGCAGGGAAAAAGTGTAACGTAACAGCGAGAGTTTTCGAGCCCTGCTTTGGCGTGCAAAATAGCATTGGCCTCAGAATGGACCACGTAGGCATATTTTTGTTGATCCAAGGGCACTGTCTTATTATTTCCCCAAGGAATTTTCGTCTCATCGATCCCGGCGATTTGTCCGTTATAACCCATGGATAACTGATGATTGTGATCGTCTACGAAGACGCATCCGACTTTCGTGTTTGGATCTTTACTTTTAAATGAGGCCATCATCGCTTGAAGCATGAAGTATTCATCCCAATTTAAATTGGAAGTAACCGGTAGAAAGTTCACTTTTCCATCCATTTGACGCAACCCTAGTCGAAGAAAAATGTCTAAACATTTTGAATAGTTCGAAGTATCTTTGAAGGGTCAAAAACTGTCAATCAAGGTGCCCAAATGAAATACGAAATTCCTCGTGAAGCTTTTAAACAACGTCTCGAAGACCGCTTAAATTTTGTGTTTATCGATCTTTTACCAGCAGATAAAACTCCGGCCAAATTCGAAAATATTGTTCACATTAAATATAGTGCTGAATTTAAAAACGAATTTGCGGCCCAATTTCCTAATAAAAATCAAAACGTAGTGATCTTCAGCCTGAACACTGGGGATGAGAATCCTTCTCACGCGGCCAATGAATTGGCCTCTATGGGTTACAACTTTGTTTATTACTACCAGGGAACTCCTGATGATGTGGTTTTAGATAAAGGTTTGAACTAAGCTTTTTTAAAATAGATAAGACTAAAAGGCCCTCTTACGAGGGCCTTTTTTATTTGGTGCAAATGATATCAGAAGAAGCCTCACTGAATGGATTTCGCCGAGAAGTGAAGAGGCTAACTTCCCGGTACTGACCCGCCGGTATAAAATCATCAAAAAGGGCCTGAACGGGGAGTCCTTTGCGGGTTTGAATCATCACGTGCCCTCGGCAATGAACATCGTGTCCCCAGAAGTTTTGAATTCTGGCGGTAACAGCTGTAGGGCTAAGAAACATTGTTGGTCGGGCCAGATATTGCGCGAAGACCGGTAGTGAAACAGCAGTAAATACTAAAAAGACAAAAAGAGACTTAAGTTTCAAGACAACCTCCAAAAAATAAGTGAGCGAGGAGGCTTACAGCAGTGGGTTGAATTTTTTCCAACTTAAGGGGAGATGAATTTTAAAGGCAAAAAAAAGGCCCTCGATTGAGGGCCTTAGGATTAGCGAGCGCAGTTTATGTTTGCGTAGCCATTAATAAAGAATTCTCCTGGAAATACACCTACAACAGCGTATCTATACTGACCGGCAGGAATGATTTGATCAAACCACGCACTTCTGTGAACACCAAATTGAGTTACACCAAAAACATTACCCTGACAACGAACTGGCCAACCAAAATGGTTTGCAACTTGAGCAGAAGCTTGAGTTTGATTCCAAGTAACGTAGGCCTGAACTGGATACCACTGAGCGAAAGCTGAAGAAGACATCACTGTAATAGTTAAAGCGACAAAGAGAGACTTAAGTTTCATTGAGAACCTCCAAAAAGTATTAAATAATGACTAATGAGCCGCTTATAACAACGCTTGAATCTGATATTCAACTCAAGAAATGACAAATTGCGGATAATTAGATAGAAAAAAATAAATTCAATTACTTGGAGGATAATTAATATGGTAATTCCTACGCACTTCCCAGCAGAGCCTCAAGCTGTTTGGGGCTATTTTCACGCCATTACTCAGATTCCAAGACCCTCAAAAAAAGAAGAAAAAATCCGCGAGTTTATTCTAAAAGAAGCTCAAAAGTTTAATCTCAAGACAGAAGTCGATGAAGTTGGAAACGTGATCGTTTATGTTCCAGCTAGTCCCGGCCATGAAAATCACGAAACCGTTATCATTCAGAACCACATGGATATGGTGACGGATGCCACTCCCGACAGACATATTAATTTTAACGAAGATCCTATTATTACTTTTAGAGATGGTGACTGGATTAAGGCCGACCGTACAACTCTCGGTGCTGATAATGGAATCGGCTGTGCAGCCGCTTTGGCCCTTATGAATGATCCAAGCATTGCTCATCCGCCGCTTGAACTTCTCTTCACCACTGATGAAGAAACAGGTCTGGTTGGGGCCTGGGGTGTTCAAGCGAGTAAGCTTAAAGGTCGCAAGATGATTAATCTTGATACCGAAGAGTGGGGCAGTCTTTATATTGGGTGTGCCGGGGGAATTGATTACGAATTTAAGAAAACAGTAAAGATGGTCCCGGCCAAAAACCAGGACTCGTACAAGCTTATTGTAGGTGGATTCTTAGGAGGACACTCTGGTGTCGATATTCACGAACAAAGAGGGAACGCCACGAAGTTTTTGATGGATTGGCTTAAGGCCATGCCAGAAGGAAGTTACGAACTTTCTGAGTGGAGAGGGGGGAAGGCCCATAATATTATTCCGCGTGATGCTTTTGCTCTCGTCACTTTGAAAGATGAAGCGACTGCTTCGGAAGCAGCAAAAATCGTGGAAGCTCGATGGAAGGCCTATATGCCGGAGAGCGATCGAAATTTTTATACCAAGATCGAAAAGGTAGACGCTACCTTGGAAGTAGTTGATGAAGCGGATCGGAAGCTTCTTCTCGGTTTCATGTTGGCGTTCCCTCATGGGGCCCACGCTTATGATCTGGCCAGCAATAAAGAACTAGTTTCTCTCAGTAACAACCTGGCGGTTTCTCTTCTGGTCAGAGGTCAGTTCTATCTTCAAAGCTCACTACGTTTTTTTGACCGCGGCGAATGCGTAGCTCTCGAAAATCAAATCACCTCACTGGCCCATGGTTTTGGAGTGGAATTTGAAAAGCACGGTGAATATCCAAGCTGGAAGCCAGTCAGAGAAAATAAATTACTTGATTTGGTTGCCGGTAAGTTCGAGACATTGTTCAATAAGAAAGCGAAAGTAACTGCCATACATGCAGGTCTAGAGTGCGGTATTTTAAGAGACAAGATCGGTCCGAGCGATGCTGTTTCTTTTGGACCGACTATCATGGGGGCCCATTCTCCTCAAGAGCGACTTCATGTACCAAGTGTTGAAACTTTCTGGACCTTATTAAAAGAAGTATTAAAGGCCCTATAAAGGAGATTCCCCAAATGATCACTTACGAAAATTACAAAATTATCCACCTGGTTTCTGTTATGATTTTACTTTCGGGACTAGGAATTAGTTTTTACGGAAATCAAATCAAGCACATTAAAATCCTCACCGGGATTGCCACTCTTTTCACTCTTGTGGGTGGGATGGGGTTAATGGCCCGTCTTGGTATCGGTCATACAACTGGCTGGCCTCTTTGGATTAAAATTAAAATGGCGATCTGGTTTCTGGTAGCAATCGGCGGAGCCATTGTGGCCAAGCGTTTTCCTAAATACGGAAAGCCGGCCTACTTTCTTTCGATCGTGCTTTTCGCTCTTGCATCTGCAGCTGCTAACTACAAATTTGGTAACTAATAAGAGGGGAGAGTCATCTCCCTTCTTTTTCCTTTTCATTCCTTCTTAATAGCTTCAAAATAAAGATATGATTTTAATTCATTATCTTCTTCAAATATTTATCTACGTATTAATCATTGATGTCATCTTGAGCTACTTCCCACAGTTAAAGTCTCAAGAATGGGCCCGAAAACTGCACCAGATAGCAGATATTCCGCAAAAGCCGATTCGAGAAATGCTTCCGCAGGGATTGCCTCTTGATCCGACCCCAATGATCTTAATCATTCTTATTCAGATACTGATGTACTTACTTTAATAACAACCTTTAAGGGATGCCATGGACGACATCGAATTCTTGGTTAATGAAACGTTTAAACACTTTGAGCAGAATTTCGCTCACGCGGAAGAATTGCCTGAATTAACCATGAAGGATGAATTGGTTAATCTGGTGGAATACCCGGCGACTTCCGGAGTTATTTATCATATCCAGAAATCAGCTTCTATTTTTGTCATCAGGACTTTTGTTTCTCAAAACATCAAAGATGATTTCCTAAGAATTGCCCAGTCCCCAGAAGAGTATCCAAGTTTACGCTTACTAGAGGGTGGAAATTCAGACATCGAAGGAAGACTTAAGTTTTTTATCGTAGATAATCTCTTTCAGGCAGAAATTATCCATGATCAGATAAATAATCGAAGATTTCCCATACATGAAGAACTCATTTGTAACATTTCTGACCCTGGTTTTAGCTGGTGGCTCACTAAAAAAGAAAAAGGGTTTCAGCTGGCCTTTACGATGTCGGTGGCTTCGGAAGAGGGAACGATCAAGCTTGGTCCTATGGGAGACCGGGAAGTCGCCCTTAAGAATTTTCAGAATTTTGAAGAATTGGCGACCAAGGCCGGATTAGAAATGAACATCCAAAATGAAATCAATCGTGTTCAGTTTACTGATTGCGATGAGTTTTTATTAGAAGAATTGAAGGATGTTTTTGAGTTTGGGGTGATCACAGATACGATGCAGGAGCTTCTACGCTCGCTGGGTAACATGACCACCTGGTTATACTTTCAGGAACTGGCGGCCATGCGCCGTTTTTGGATTCAAATTCAGTTTGATCTTAATACTGAAGCTTAAAGTTATTAATGTTTCGTAGATTTTAAGCTTTCTTCGTGCTTCGCTGCTAGATATCCAGTCACCATAAGCTGTGCCAGCATCCCTAGTTCTTCATCATCAGTAATACCGTAGAAGGTTTCGATGTGGTGGACGAATATCTCTACGTCCTCGTCTTTGAGATGTTTTTCAACCATCTCCATCATTGATTCCGATTCCATCTTCTCTAAAGATTCAAAGAAGGAAGTAAGAATTTGATGTTTTTCTGAGCTCATTTAAGTTCCTCTTGGTGTCACTGTTGCACCACGATAATTAATTCTTGTCTTATACTAAAGTAAGTGAGAACAATTGAATAATACTTTGTTTTCTATGACAAATTTGCTTAGAATTAAAGGTATTTAAATTTTACTGATTGTAAGGAAGGCAACCCCACTATGAAAAGTATCTCCCTGCTGATTTTAACATTAACTGCGACGATGACTGTTGCCACTGCCCAAACAACGGTAAAACCTACATCTGAGACTCAGAAAACTAGCTTTCAAAAGTTTTATGATCGTTTAAGAATTACCTATCTTGGGTTTATCACTGGCCCTGGTGTTGGAGATGTTAAGGATGGTCAGTTTAATTATGCTTCAACCTCACCTGAGACTGAAGTAAAAGA